>DATEBX010000068.1:0-16201 GCA_035287145.1 Patescibacteria group bacterium
TGAATGATTGGCAAGCCGGACAATGTTTTTTTCTTCATAATGTTGAGGTTAGTTAATATTCATCATCATTATACCGCTCCTCTGACCATATAAATAATCAACATCAGCTACAATTACCAACAATTTATTAGCATTATGCCCATTGCGAGGATTGTTGAAGCAATCTGGGGCCCAGATCGCCACGCCCCTTGGGCTCGCGATGACATGGGGTTTAGGTGTGTAAATTGTGTTTTTACTTTAAACTTATCTGCGCAAATCACCTGCAGATATATATTCTTGTCTTTATGGCGCTCTTTGTGGCTTGAACTATAGTCCCAAGCCGAGCCCCCTCTCCGCCTCCGCCACCCGCCAACTGGCGGGGGCGCGTAGCGGCTCCGGGGAAAGACATCCCTACGACATATAGATGCTACCATAGTCGCATCGATAACGCAACATTATTCTATCAGATTGCCGCGCTCATTTTATTCGCCCGCAATGACACCTAATTATTCGAGTGTAATTAGCGTCCCATTCGAGTGCATTCGCGTGATTGGCAATTATTGTAAAGTGTACTTGACAAATTTCAAAAAAGTATGTTAATTTTAGGTATGCGGAAGGTGGTTGAGTTTTCCCCCTTACTCTCTACCTTCCGCGCAATGCGGTAAACCGCGTTGCGCAAATTCCAAATATCAAATACCAATCTCCAAATAAATCTCAATTATCAAATTTCAAATAACAAACTTGAAGGGAGACGTATGAAGATTAAGCCACTAGGAGACAAAGTATTTCTCCAGCCGCTCAAAGAAGAAGAAAAGACCAAGAGCGGACTCTATCTTCCCGACAGCGCCAAAGAAAAACCCAAACAGGCCAAAGTTTTGGCAGTGGGTGAAGGCAAGTATATAGAAGGCAAACTGATGCCGCTCGCCGTCAAAGTCGGCGATACCGTGCTTATTAAAGAGTGGGGCGGCGATGAAATCAAAGTTGACGGTGAGACCTACAAAATCGTTGAGGAGGGCGACATCCTTGGCATTATTGAATAATGCCAATGTCAGATTGTCATTTCGACCCCCAGTGGGGTGGAGAAATCCCTTTCGGAAAGGGATCCCTCGACTTCGCTCGGGATGACAGTGTTAATTTCTTAATTCATAATTCTTAATTCATAATTCTTCTGGAGGCCTACATGGCAAAACAAATTCAATTTTCCGAAGAGGCGCGCGGCGGCTTGAAAAAGGGTGTTAACATCCTGGCCGACGCCGTAAAAGTTACTCTCGGTCCCAAAGGACGCAATGTCGTCCTCGACAAGGGCTTCGGTTCGCCAACCATCACGAACGATGGCGTGACCATCGCCAAAGAAATCGAGCTCGAGAATAAATTCGAAAATATGGGCGCTCAACTCGTCAAGGAAGTTGCCGAAAAGACCAATGACAATGCCGGCGATGGCACCACCACCGCCACCATCCTCGCCCAAGCGATGGTTAACGAGGGGCTCAAAAACGTAACGGCCGGCGCCAACCCCATCGCTCTGCGCCGCGGTTTGGAAAAAGCCGCGCACATGGTAACCAAAGCTTTGAAGGCGGGGGTTGAAACGGTTTCGGGACATGAAAAAATCGCGCAAGTGGCAGCTATTTCCGCCGATTCGCAAGAAGTCGGCAAATTAATAGCCGATGTTATAGACGAAGTAGGCCGCGACGGCGTTATCACCGTTGAAGAATCGCAAACGCTGGGACTTGACAAGGAAGTGGTTGACGGCATGCAGTTTGACCAAGGTTATGTTAGCCCCTATATGATGACCGATACCGGTCGCCAAGAAGCGGCCATGACTGACCCGTTTATTTTGATTACGGATAAGAAAATCAGCTCTGCCCAAGACATCGTGCCAATTCTGGAAAAAGTGGCGCAACTCGGCAAAAAGGACTTGGTGATGATTGCCGAAGACGTTGACGGCGAAGCATTAACCACCCTGGTTCTCAACAAACTGCGCGGCGTCTTTAACGCGCTCGCCGTCAAAGCCCCCGGTTTTGGCGACCGCCGCAAAGAAATGCTCCAGGATATCGCCGTCCTCACGGGCGCCGAAGTGGTGAGCGAAGAAACCGGCGTCACGTGGGAAAATGTGACGGTGGAGATGCTTGGCAAAGCGCGCAAAGTGGTAGCCGACAAGGATAAATGCACCATCGTGGACGGCGACGGCGATGACGCAAAAATCAAAGCTCGCGTCGCGGCCATCAGAGCGCAAATCGAAAAATCCGACAGCGACTTTGACCGCGAAAAATTGCAGGAACGCTTGGCGAAACTTGCCGGCGGCGTGGGTGTCATCAAAGTCGGAGCGGCCACCGAAGTTGAGCTTAAAGAAAAGAAACACCGCATTGAAGACGCGGTCAGCGCCACCAAAGCGGCGCTCGAGGAAGGCATAGTTTCTGGCGGCGGCGTGGCGCTCATCGACTCCATCCGTTCGCTAGACGAGCTCAAGAATATCGAAGACGAAGAAGAAAAAGTCGGCGTCGCCATCCTGCGCAAGGCGCTTGAGATGCCCATTCGCCAAATCGCCATCAATGCCGGCAAAGACGGCTCGGTCATCATCGAAGAAATCCGCCGCAAAGAAAAAGGCGTTGGTTACGATGCCGCCAAGGACCGCTATGTTGATATGATTAAGGCCGGCATCATAGACCCGCTTAAAGTTACCCGCTCGGCGTTGCAGAATGCCACCAGCGTCGCGGCCATGATTCTCACCACCGAAGCGGTGGTGACCGACCTGCCGGAGAAGAAGGAAGCCATGCCTCAAATGCCCGGAGGCGAGATGGGATACTAAAAAATAAGTCAAAAATCAAAAATCAAAATGTTTGAAAAAGCCCCGTCCCGACCCCAAAAGGGTCGTGGACGGGGCTTTGCATTGCATGTGTTGCGGCAGATTAGCGCCGCGGGGGACCGAAGTAGTTGTTGCCGCCGAGAGGCACCGTATGAATGATGGCGCCGCCCGTGTAAACACCGCTGTGGTACGGCTCGGCCGGTGGCTCTTCTTTGAGACCCAGTGTCAGTAGCTTGTCGAGCGACAGGTCGCCGGCGTTCATCGACACCTCGCGCCGGTCAATGCCCGCTATAAAAGGTCCAAGCCGCTTTTCTCGGTGAGAGGCGGGCTCTTTCTCCAAAAGCTGGAGGTTCTCCAGCATCTGACTCGGCAAGACACGGATTATCGACTTGCCCGGCGCATGAATATACACAGCCCTGTCGGGACCTACTTGCCCTGGAGCTATCCGGGGCTCGCCTTGTTCATTCTGCCCCTCGACAAGCAACTTTGGCCCCTGCCATATGTCCACTGGCATATCGTCGCTCATACGGCAGTTCTCGGACAGGGCAGTGACGGTAAGGCGCGGGTCGCGGATGGCTTCGGCGACCATGGCGCACTCCGCCTCAAACCGGTCGGCGCGGCAGGTCACCGGTCCCGACAAGCTCAAGATGGTAATCTGATACCATCTCTTTGCTTCCGTCAGAAACAGGCCGTGGAAGTCGGCGCCGGCCGTCGGCGCGAGGTCCTTGAATGGCGCCATTCGCGAGTCGCGATTCGTGAATCCCATCGCTTCCATCGACTTGGCGTCGTCGGTGCCATTAAAGAACTCGACACCGTCAACATCCTCGAGTCGATTCTTGTAGAGGGTATACATCTTCCCGGGATTCGCCCGGTCGGGAAGGTATGGATGCGCCACCACAACCGCCAGCCCAGCGTCGTGCATCATCCGCGCGACTTGCGCCTGGGCGTCGTCAAGGCGAAGGTTCTTCTCTCCTTTGCCATACGGCTCGAACCGCACCCCAAGGTATCTCCGCAAGTCCTCATTGAGGCGTGGTGTCGTGAGCCCGATACCCAGGAGGTGAACATAGTTGCCCGAGCCGTCCGGGTCATAGACGCGGTCACTGAAGCCGCCCAACGTCACCTCAATGCCCGGAACCAGCAGCACGCCGCTGGCTTCCGACATAGCGCGACAGGCACGAACGTAGTTGTCGTCGCCCGACTCTTTGGGCGCCGCGCCGATGAGGGGACGGTAAGCGGCGTTTATGACCGGTCCCGTAAAGTTGGAGATGAAACTGTGCGCGAGGTAGTCCGTAAACCTCTCTCGCGACACGTTGATGCAGTCGAGGTGCTCGGTCATTGCTACAACCTGCACCCCGCAGTACTGGGCGCTGGCGGCGGTTCGGGCAATGGAGAAGGTACCGTCAGAGAATGGTCCGTGGTAATGAATCAAGGCCGAAGTCGCGAAGTCGGCCGGGCCATAAAAGCCCGACATATCCTTTATGAGCTCCGCGCGGTCAACGCCTTGCGCCCACGGCCCTGTTAATGAAAGTGCCAGTAGCACTACCACAACTAGCAGGTTCTTCACTGCGCGTCACGCCCTTCTTTTGCGTTGCTTCGCGTTGTCAACGAGCAAGGCTCGTATGCCATAAAATATCAGGAGTGTCCCAAAAAATCAACTAGCTCGAAAAAAGTTGTATAATGTATATGATGATAAGCAATTTTTTCAATGCCTACTTTACCGCCTTCGATGTCATTCCCGTCAACTTGCGTACGGTCGCGGCGGTTATAGTCGTTATAATATTAGTTCTGATATTTATCAACTTTGTCCGCAAAAGCTTGGTTTGGCTTTTAATCTTTCTCTTGTTAGTTCCTACAGCATTGCCCGCAGTCAAGCAAATCGGCCTCTCGATTTACACCGGCGTCATTCAGCCGCTTTTGCGCTAAACACTTACCATATTTTATGAGTTCGACAGGGGGTAAAGCACTGGCCTCGCTTGTCCCTTACCCTTGGTTTCGTTGTGGCGGATAACAACTCTGTTAGGTTCGATGCGCATAACTGTTGCCCAGTTGATGATTCTATTCGGCCCCCAATATCCCCTGACATAAAGCTGGGTGAGCCGTCCGGTGACGGCATCAAAACAGAAATTATTTACTCGGCCGATTTTTTGGCCGCCGGTTGAGACCACCGGCAAACCGACGAGATGAAAACCGTCTTTCATTAGTTGGTCAACGCGCACTATTTCTCGCGGCGCGAGCATTTGTTCCACCGAACCTATGACCACGCCGCTCTCCTCAACCGCTCGCACGTCTTGCCAGCCCACCACTTTTTGCCCTTGCCTAAAAATGCCGGTGCCAACCACTAACGCCAAGACCCTGCCATCCTCGGGGTTAACGATGACATCGCGCGCCACCCCGACTTTCGCTTTTTCTTCAAGCGCGCCCACCGGCCGACCAATAATTTCCGACCGCAATAAGTTCATAGCATTCGCCCATAAAAAGTTGTTATACTGTTCGAACACCGAAGGTGTGAGAACTATCAGCCATGATGGGTAGTTCTCGCCCCACTGGGGTTCGAACAATAAAATCAGCCGCCAAGATTTTGATTTATGATTTATGATTTATGATTTATTTTCACGTGCCGCCAAATCCACCAAATCATACATAGTACAATTACCGTCAGTATTACCCCATCGGCGCCGCGAAAATAGCTTTCCAAACTTTCCCAATTGTCACCGAGTATTTTACCAACCCATGCTAAACCCATACTCCAAATCACCGAACCGACAAACGTATAAACCAGAAAAATGCTAAGCGGCACACCGGCAATGCCGGCCGGAAAGCTGATGAACGTCCGTACAATGGGTAGAAGGCGCGAGAAGAACGCGATGGAGTAGCCATAGCGGCGAAACCACTTTTCACCGGCCTCGACATCGCGCGGCGAAAGCAAGATATAGCGGCCATAAGCGCTAACCAGCTTCCGCCCGCCTTTGGCGCCCAGCCACCACGAGAAAGCCGAACCGATGGTGCAACCGACACCCCCGGCCAGTCCCGCCAGATAGATGTTCATCTCACCCAGTGATGCTAGATATCCGGCAAAGGGCATAATCACTTCGCTGGGCAAGGGAATGTTAGCGGACTCGAGCGCCATCAGCCCCACAACTCCCAAGTAGCCGCCGTGGCTGATGGTGCTGACTATAAAACCGCCGATTGCGGCGAGAATCGCGTGTGCCATTAGCTAATTCCAAAAAGCGAATAAACAACATAGACGATTACCGTGCTTAGCATCATGCCTGCGACCACCTGCGCTACCGTGTGGCGCTTAGTTTCCACCCGCGACCACATAACAAAGGGCGGCAAAATAAACGCGTACCAAAAGGCAAAGCCGCTCAGCATATTGATTGTCATTACAATCGCGGTAATCGCGAGAGCGTGGATGCTGATTTTCCAAAACAATGTGATGAATGAAGCGACGAGAAGAATTAACAACACGCTCATAATAAACAGGATTATTTGTGTCGGGATATCCAGTTTATAAAAAACCAAAATTGTTACTATCATTCCGAAGCACGCCACTATAAAGGGCCCGAAGCGGTCTTGGCGGCGGCTTAAACGCAGGTCTTTTATGTGGCCGGCTCGTCGAGCAAGCCAAATATAGAACGCCGGCGCCACACCGATTAATGACACGGAGAAAGCGAACCACTGAAAACCCGAGGCGTAATCGGGCGCGAAGTGAAAAACAACATAAAACAGAGATAGTCCAATGACAATTATTGGACTTGAAAAAATCGATATTAATTGTGCTATGTTGCGAATTACCGCCATAGACTTCAAGCCAATTTTATCTTCACCATTAATTTAATAATGGGATTATAGAGATAAGGTGTCAACCAGCCGCCGAGTTTGTGGACGACTAGAGCTGCCAGCACACCCACTGCCACGCCGCCGATAATATCGAGCGGGTAATGCACGCCGACAATAACGCGGCCAATACCGGTCACAAGTGTTATGGCTATGAGCCAGCCGCTTAGCTTGCGATAGCCGGAGAGCCAGGTTGCCGTCGCTAAAGCCGCGAGCAAAGCCACATGGTCTGACGGAAAAGAGTAATCGGGCCGGTGAAATATCACTTCTTTGAGACCGATATCGGCCACAAACGGCCGCGCGCGGTACCAAATATAATGACTGATGATGTAAGTCAATGCCGGCCAAGCCACCATGCCGCTAAAAAACGCTTGGATGGCGGCTTTCTGCGAACGTTTAGCGTAAAACCAGAGCGCCAGCAAAATTATCGGCACCAAATAAACTAAGTAAATCGCCAGAAATGATATGACGGTATCAAACCAGCCCCAATGGCCGACCATGCTATTGGCGGCGCGTAAAATTCTGTCGTCAAGGTTGAGAATATTGTTCATAATAATGTAATATTACTGTTCGAACCCCAGCGGGGTGAGAACTAACAAGGTCAATAGTTCTCGCCCTTCGACTTCGCTCCGCGCTCGAACAATAAAATTCTGCTTCCATAATTTTGATTTTTGCATTTTGATTTTTGATTTATTTTCGCCCTTATCATAGCAAATTTGCTGTATAATTGAAATACAATTAACGACATATTATGAAAGAAATAAACACAAAAAATAAAAATCAGAGCGAAGACGCTCCGGCTGCAGATGCCGATAATTTAAAAAAAGACACTGGTATAAGCGCCGAGGAGCAGGCGCAAAGCGAGCTTAGCCAAACAGCGCTCGGTCGCCATATATTGAAATTCGTCGAATATTGCGTCGTTGACCGCGGCCATTCCGAACTCACGAGGCGCAACTACCTGCATTACCTGCGACGCTTGCACGGCTTCGCGTTAGCTCATCATATTACCGATGCCAAAGGCATCGGGCAAGAGTTGGTGCACGATTGGCGGCTAGACCTCTCAAAATCGAAATTAAGCAAAACAACCGTCAATTATCACGTCATTGCCCTGCGGTCATTTCTGAAATACTTGGCCAAACATGATGTCGCGACCATGGCGCCGGAAAAAATCGAACTTGCCGACCAGCCGGAACGCGAGATTCACTTCCTGGAAGCCGACGAGCTCAATCGCCTCTTGGATGTTTATGGTAAAAAAAATGATATGGCGGACCTGCGCAATCGTGCCATTTTGGAAATGCTCTTTTCGACCGGCTTGCGCGTATCCGAGCTGGCGGGACTTAAAAAATCTGAAGTAAATCTGGAGCGCGGCGAGTTTTCCGTCGGCGGCAAGGGCGGCAAAAGACGGTTGGTCTTTTTGAGCTCAAGCGCCCGCTCGTGGCTCGGGCAATACTTAAAACGGCGCAAAGATAAAACCGACTGGCTTTTTGTCGGACAGGGCAAGGGCAAGAAAAAGATTCAAGAATTAAGAATTAAGATTCACGAATCAGAAAAGAAAAATAATTCTGTTTCTGAAAATACCCCACCCCAAAACTCAAAACCCAAACCACCGGTCGATGCTCCGCTGACGCCTCGCCAGATTGAGCGCGTCGTTCACCGCGCCGCCAAGCTCGCCGGTATAGTTAAAAAAGTTACTCCACATATTTTGAGGCATTCGTTCGCGACCGATTTACTGTCAAATGGCGCCGACATCCGCGCGGTGCAAACTATGTTGGGACACGCCAACATCACAACAACGCAAATTTACACTCATGTTACCGACCAGCGCCTGAAAGAAATTCACCAAAAGTACCACGACACCAAAAACCGCTCCAACACTGCGCCGGCTAATCCCCAACCAGCAAATCCTCCGGCGAGAACTCTCTAAGAAGAGAGACCGGCACAAACCGGTCTCAATTGAAGCTCAAACCACGAAACAGCGCGGGGGGGTCAGGCGCTTAGCGAAGAAAAATCAGCGGTCGCCCTTGCCAGCGCCGAAATCAACCGCCGGCGGTTATCTCGATCCTGTCGATACTCCTTGACTACCTCGATCTGGACCGCTTGCATCTTCGGACCGCCAAGGTCTTGGCGTAGCCATTCGAGCACCTCATTGCCTGGCCGTTTACGGCCGCCCGAAAAGTTGCATTCGACACTGATGTCGTAGGAAGAAAAGGCATCGGCTATCAGCTGATAGGTCTCCCAGTCAGCTGACTTGCCGTAACGTGTCCCGACAATCACCTTCGCGCCCTCATAGTCGGCCATTCCATGGAGGCCAAGAATCAGGAATGGCTGACTAAGATAGGGGTTGGCTCTCTCTCGGGCAGATTTGAAATAGCCAACCAACTCTTCAAGTGCTTCAGTATTGGGATATTCCGTCTTGACGTCATTATGCTGGTTGCCCATGCTGGTAACTGTTGTTACTTTAGTTCCATTCGAGCGGTTGGTATCGAAATTGATCCTCGGAAAGGCAGTTACAATTGCCGACATCCCAGTTGTCTTTTGAAGCTCGCGTACCCCCACCCCCGTCCAGCCATCGAAAGCATCCTCGACAGACCTCCACGTCAAGGGGAGTTGCCGATTCCTCTTCAGGGTCTGGATGATCTCTTCCTCTGTTGGCTGCATGACATGAGGACCCCAAATGACCACCCTAGAAGCAGTCACCGGTACAGCAAGATTGAATATCCCATAGAACCTAAAGCCCGCATCTCTAAATGGCTCTATGCGGCCTTGCTCCGTGACTTCCTTCTCTGCCAAGCCAAACACACCCTTTCGGTGTCGATGTCAATGCGCGTCTCTTACGAGAGTATCAACAAAATACCAAAACCCCTACCCGTAATCAAGCATCAAACAACGAAGCGTCCTGAGAGAAATACTCTTCTGATGTCATTGCGAGGTAATCCGAAGCAATCTCTATCAAATATCAGGGGATTGCCGCACTCCCACGGAGGTCGCTCGCAATGACAAAAATAGCAATTGACAGATAATACGCCTGTAATGAAATCCCCCAGCGGAATTGCGCGCTGGGGGCGTTGCGGACGGCAGCGATGTGTTACAGCTAACCGTTGAGCATGCCGCCTCGACGTGTGCCGCCGGGTGGGGCTTCCTCCGACGGAGCTTCGGACGGGACATCGTCCGGCTTGGGCGCCGAGCGAATAGTAGCTAGTATCTCTTTCCAGGTTTCCGGGTCATCACAGTCCCTCCCGAATACCCAGCAGATCCAGTCAGACAGGAGTGCCGCCGCGTTCCTTGGATCCAGGTGAACCTGCAATGTAATGCTCGCAACTTGGACGGGAGACACTTTCTTGATCAGCACCAGCAGAGAAGTTGCCTGGAAGATCCTCAATTCTATTTCTTCCAGAGACAACGCGCCGATATCTTTCTGCATCTCCTCTATGCTAGGCATTCCTTCCAATCCTCATCACCCTTTCCGAGAGATACCAGTATCGTAAACCAAGAGGCCGGATTTGTCAATGCTAAGCTCGTATACAATACAGTAATTATGGTTCGAGCTCGTCGAGAACTAATAAACGTTTTACTTCTCGACTTCGCCCCATTGGGGCTTCGCTCGAAGAATAACAAAATATTGTTCGAGTGGAATCGAGAACTATACCGCGCCTATCCGTGTCTAAAGAACACGACGTCGCCGTCACGGACAACGTAGTCGCGGCCCTCGAGACGCATTACCCCTTTTTGCGACACGCCCTTCCAGCCGCCGTTTGACACAAAGTCATGGTACGACACCACTTCGGCGCGGATAAACTTTTTTTGAAAATCGGTGTGTATGACCCCCGCCGCCTCGGCGGCCGTCGAACCGGACGCTACCGTCCAAGCCCGCGCTTCCATAGGCCCCGCGGTTAAAAAAGTCAGCAAATTCAAAAGCGTATATCCGGCCCGCGCCAAGCGGTCAAGACCGGAAGTTTCCAATCCCAAAGATTTTAAATATTCTTTTTGCTCATCATCGTCGAGCGACACCAGTTCGGCTTCGATTTTGGCCGACACCACCACAACTGGCGCGTTGCCCACCGACTTCGACAGCTTGAATTTCTCCCGCAATTTTTCCGGCGATTCCCCCACCTCCGCTTCGTCGACGTTTAGCACGACAAGATACGGTTTTAGAGTTAAGAGCGGCAGGTGACGGTACGCCAACTCTAACTCATCTTTATTGAGTAATGCTGCAAAATCTGTTTTATTTTCATTCAAATGCGATTCTATACGTTCCGCCAGCGCCAGCGCGACTTTCGCGTTCTCCCCGTCCTTGCCGGGTTTCTTGGCATCGCTCGCCAGCGATAACTTGCGCTGGGAGAGCGTTTGCAGGTCAGCCAGCGCCAGCTCGGTCAGCACCGTTTCCAAATCGCGAGCCGGGTCTACACTGCCTTCGACATGGATGGTTTCTCCGCCAAACGCCCGCGCCACGAGGCACACGGCATCCACTTCGCGGATGTGGCTCAAGAATTGGTTGCCCAGCCCCTCGCCGGCTGACGCGCCGCGAATAAGGCCGGCAATGTCAACGAATTTCACCGTCGCCGGCACCACTTTGGCGCTGTGTTCTATCTCGGCCAATTTGTCGAGCCGTCCGTCGGGCACCGCCACCACGCCAACGTTCGGCTCGATGGTCGTAAACGGAAAGTTCTTCGCCTCCGCCCGCGCGTTCTTCACCAGCGCGTTAAACAACGTGCTTTTGCCCACATTGGGCAATCCCACGATTCCAATAGATAAACTCATTTAATATTCCTAAATACACGTCTTACGCAAAAATATATAATATTCTTCGAGCGAGACCCGATGGCAACATCGAGACGAGTCGAGAAGTTAAGCCAATAGAATAGTTCTCGACTCACCCCAATGGGGTTCGCTCGAACAATAGGTGCGTAAGTCGTGTAACTATTAACTCCTCAAATCATACGCTTTTGAGAGCGGAAGGTAAAATAATAACGGATGAGCGCCAGCAGGGGTGCTGGCGCTAGGGAACGGGGGCGGCGGTTTTTATTGCTTGGCCTTTGGTTTGAAGATACCGCCCAGCCGCGAAAAGAAGAAAAACGGGAGTGGCCAGAGGATTGCGGCGCTGGCAATAACCTTCAGAACCGTTCTTCGCATTTCTTCGAACTCATGTGTCGTGGGATAGACATCGTAGGGAGGGCCGGAAGCGACTATTCCCCATATGCCGCACAACACGAATGCGGTAACGACAACCCTTACTAGATACACCCACAAACGCCTTCCCGCGTCGTCAGACAAAAAACGCCGCATTGCCAACAACTCCCTTCGATTGCCAACAGCCCATCAGGCAAAATCAATCTACCAGTTATAAGACCTATATTCAATACCCATCAACAACCCTTATCTTCTACAAATACCGCGATCGTGAGTATTTGCAGAAGATTTTACTGGTTCAATTTGAACAGTTCAAGAAACTTATCTTTGTTGGTAATAGCGTCGGCAATAAAATAGTCAACATTAACCCGAAGGTTGAGCAGGTCTAATAGCTCTTCTATTTCTTCGGAAACATCATACGGCGATATCCATAAGCTCTTCTGCATCGGCTTAAAACCCAGAAGCCTCAAATTAGAACGAAAAACATCTCTAGTGCTACGCCTCTTTTCCTCTATATCAAATGCCACTAACCGCCAACGGCCGTCCCACTCGTGGCTCTTTCTCCGAATAAACGTTTTTAACTTACCCTTGATGGTAAGTTTAAGTGCCTTTTTATTATCGACCTCAACAACTTCCAGATACCCGCGGCGCTTCAAATTATCAATCGCTTGGGGCAGGTTACTCTCCCAACGACCGTGCAGCCGTCGGCGTAGCTCCGGGTAAGACAGAAACAGGATGCCAAATTCGTCAATCGCCGCGTCGATGACGTCCAGTATTTTCTGCGTTTTACTGATTCTTTTTGCTGGCATTAATAATTATTTTACCAGATACCTCTCAAGCATATAAAATAAACCTGTTATTTTTTCTACATATACTCACGATCGCGGTATTTGTAGAAAAGTGGATAGTTGTTGAGCTGATAATAAAACGCATGCATATACTCAACATCAACAAGATTACTTCTACCGCCTCGGGCGGAGCGCGCAATATTCGAGTGTCATTCGTGACTCATTAGAGCGCATTCGAGTGATTAATCTCTTGCATTTTAGGAGAAGTTTCGTTATTTTACAGGTAGATAGTTAAACCACCATCGTGGTAATTTTTAAGTTAAATAAAATTTGACGGAGGAATAAACCTATGAGTGAAGCAAACATACTCTGGACAGCCATCGGCGCGGGCGGGCTGGCGGTCGTTTACGGGCTGATACTAACCGGCTGGATTATGAAGCAGAGCGCCGGTTCAGAAAAGATGCGCGACATCGCGCTCGCCATCCAGCAGGGCGCTTCAGCATACTTATCTCGCCAAACCAAAACTGTCGCGGTGGTAGCGGCTGTTGTCGGCGCGCTACTCTGGTGGAAGCTCGGCGTTAACACTGCCGGCGGTTTCATATTTGGCGCGGTGCTTTCGGCGCTGGCCGGTTTCATCGGTATGACTGTCGCCGTGCGCGCCAATGTCAGAACCGCCGAAGCCGCCAAAGACGGGCTGGGCGCGGCTTTTGGCATCGCTTTTCGCGGCGGCTCGGTGACGGGACTTCTGGTCGTCGGCCTTGGCATCCTTGGCGTCGCTATACTCTACGGTTTAACTCATGATATAAACGCTCTTATCGGCCTCGGCTTCGGCGGTTCTCTCATCTCCGTCTTCGCTCGCCTCGGCGGCGGCATCTTTACAAAGGCCGCTGATGTAGGCGCTGATTTGGTCGGTAAACTCGAAGCAGGCATCCCCGAAGATGACCCGCGCAACCCGGCCGTTATCGCCGACAATGTCGGTGATAATGTCGGCGACGACGCCGGTATGGCGGCCGACCTGTTTGAAACCTACGTCGTGACCGCTATCGCTATGATGTTACTTGGTTCAATTCTCTTCCCCGGTAATGCCACACTTATCGTGTATCCATTAGCCCTTGGCGCCGTGGCGATTGTCGCCAGCATTATCGGCTCCTTCTTCGTCCGCGCCACTAACCAAACCAAATACATTATGGGTCCCCTCTACACCGGACTCGCGGTCGCGGCATTGCTCGCCGCTCTCGGTTTCTGGCAAATCACAAAAACCGTACTTGGCGATGCAATTCTCCCCTTCACCATCGGCCAACTAATTTGGGCCACGCTCATCGGCATCGGCGTGACGGCCCTTATGGTCGCCATTACGGAGTACTTCACTTCGAGCCAATTTCAGCCCGTCAAAACCATTGCCCAAGCCAGCACCACGGGACACGGCACCAACATCATCGCCGGTCTTGCCGTCGGCATGAAATCAACCGCTCTGCCGGTGCTCGTCATCGCCGGCGGCATCGGTTTGGCTTATAACCTCGCCGGTCTTTACGGCATTGCCGCCGCCGCATTCTCCATGCTATCTATGACCGGCATTATCATAGCCATTGACGCTTTCGGTCCCATCACGGACAACGCCGGCGGCATTGCCGAAATGGCTGACCTGCCGGAGAAAGTGCGCGACGTTACCGACCCGCTTGACGCCGTTGGCAATACCACCAAAGCCGTGACGAAGGGCTACGCCATCGCTTCGGCCGGACTGGCCGCTATGGTACTTTTCGCGTCATTTATTGAAGAGCTGCAAGCCCAGGGCGCCGGTGATTTGAGCTTTAGCTTATCCGACCCCATGGTGATAATCGGCCTTTTTATCGGCGGACTATTACCTTATCTTTTTGCCTCCCTTTCGATGGAAGCGGTGGGACGCGCCGCCGGAGCAGTCGTCGAAGAAGTGCGCCGCCAATTCAAAACCATCAAGGGCATAATGGAGGGTACCGCCAAGCCGGACTACTCGCGCGCGGTTGACATTGTTACCTCCGCCGCACTGAAGCAAATGATTGTACCGGCCCTCATCCCCGTGCTTGCTCCCGTACTCGTCGGCTGGCTCCTGGGCCCGCTGGCGCTTGGGGGTATGCTCGTCGGAGCTATCATCACCGGCCTGTTCGTCGCCCTAAGTATGACCGCCGGCGGCGCGGCGTGGGACAATGCCAAAAAGTACATAGAGGGTGGTGAACATGGCGGCAAGGGCTCTTTCGCCCACCAAGCGGCCGTGACGGGAGATACCGTCGGCGACCCGTACAAAGACACCGCTGGTCCCGCCATCAACCCTATGATTAAAATCTTGAACATCGTCGCATTACTCATTATTCCCTTCATTAAATAAAAGCTCCAAATAACAAGCATCAAATCTCAAATAAATTTCAAATACCAAAATCCGAAAATTCGAATTTCGGACATTGGAGCTTATTTGGAATTTGGAATTTGTAGTTTGGAATTTAGATGTTAATAACTGCTACTATCTCCGAAATCAATGCCAAAGATGCTATATTAAGCATTGCCAAAACCCGACAGGTAACTTTGCCACCGAGTTGCTTACCGAAAAATTCCAAAGTCGGGCAATCTGTGAGCATCGAAATATTGTCCAGGGTGCAACAGCAAGCCCGTCAAAAAAATATCGCCCAAGCAATTCTCGATGAAATCCTCAAAGGCAATGGCCAAAACCAAAACGCGAGCCAAAACTCGCCCCAAGCGCAATAAATATCTTCTCGCCGGCTTAATCACGGGCCCATTGCTGGTTGTCCTCGTCGTGGCTTTCGGACTCTACTTTTGGTCCTACCAAAATAAAATCCTTCCCCACACGCGCATTGCCAGCGTTTCGGTCGGCGGCCGCTCGGCGGCGGCGGCGAAGGAAATTGTCAATGCCAAAGCGCAACCAGTGCGCGAGGACAAAATCACGCTTATTGTCGGCGACCAAACTTTTGAGGAAACAACCGGCAATCTAGGCATCGACTACGACCTCGACCAAACCATCGCCGCCGCCGCCCAAGTCGGCCATACCAATCGTTTTTCAACCGACCTCCGGCACCACTTGCGCCAGCTATTTTTCCGCGCGGACTTGGCGCCAACGACCACCGATTATCATCGGCAGCTCTCCGACTGGGTCGCCACTATCGCCGCGCGCGTTGACGAGCCGCCGCAAGAAGCTAATCTTGAAGTTAAGAACGGCCAAGCTTCGGTTATCGAGCCGCAAAAGGGCAAACAAATCAACCAAGCCGCCATCAATCAATCACTTAACGAGCAAATCCTCGCCTTCAAGATTCCGACGGTAACAACCGCAAAGGCCGAAACCGACCCGCGCGTGTCAAAAACACAAGCCGAAAATCTTGTATCAATCGCCAAGGATTTGGTCAAAACGCCCCTGAAACTTAGCATTGCCAACCAAACCTTCACGGTGAGCAGCAACTCTCTAGGCAAGTGGATAAAGCTCAAAATCCGCGACACTTCCCCTCCCGCCGATGCCAATGGCGGTACTTATGTGTCGTTTAACGACGAGAAAATCAGAACTTATCTTAACGATATCGCGCCGAGTGTTAATATCGACCCCAAAGACGCGAAGTTTACTTTCGCGGACGGCAAGGTCAGTGTTTACCGCCCGTCAGCACCCGGACAGGTTTTGAATGCCGATAAAGCA
>DATEBX010000069.1:0-3306 GCA_035287145.1 Patescibacteria group bacterium
CGAACATCGCCAATCAAGCCGCCAGCGCCGCTCTGGGTGATTCCGGCCCGCCTTGCCCCGAGTGCGGTGCGGTGATGATTCCCAACGGCCGCTGCCACAAATGCCCGAACTGCGGCGCGACGAGCGGCTGCAGCTAATATAAAATCCAAATGTCAAAATCTAAATTACCAATCAAGCTCAAATTTCTTAATGTCAAAAGCAAACCATTTGTAATTTGGGCTTTGGATTTGATTTGACATTGGAAATTAGGATTTTGAATTTAATGAATGCAAGGAGTTTGATGAAACTCAAAATTATTATTGATAGGAACGCGTGCCAGTCGATTGCCTCATGCGTGACAACATCGCCTGAAATTTTTGCCCTCGACAGTGACGCGAAGGCGGTGGTAGTAGATACTAAGGGCCAAAAGGAGAATTCGAACAAAGTAGAATACGTGCTTGATACCGACGCCAACATTATTCAAAAAGCCGTTCTGGGCGCCGAGACCTGCCCGTATCTTGCTATCGAGGTCTTCGACGAAAACGACCGCAAGCTATTTCCAAGGGGAAAATAGATAGCACGCTAATTCACTCGAAGCGGACACTAATTACGCGCGAATGTTACACGCTAAACCGACAAACAAATAAAATCCATATCCACAACTTTTAACCTCTAACATATTGCCGTGCTCATCTATTACTATGGTGACGGGAAAGGGAAGACGACGGCGGCGCTCGGGACGGTGTTGCGCGCCGCCGGACACGGCTGGCCATGCTTGGTAATCCAAGCTATTAAAGGCAACTGGTCAACCGGCGAAGCTAAGCTCATCAGCGCCGCCAAAATTCCCAAAGTGAAAATTGTATCGACCGGACTGGGTTTTGTTGGTATCCGGGGAGATAAAAAGAAGAGAAACGAGCACGTGGCGGCGGCTCGCGGCGCGCTCGAACAAGCGCGCCAAGCTATCGCGAGCCGCCGCTGGCGGCTTATAGTGCTCGATGAGTTCGGCGACTTGGGCGAGTTGGACAACCAACTAAGTAAAGAATCGATGCGGGTCATTGAATCGCGAGGTAGAAAATTGCACATTATCATCACGGGGCATAGGTACCGGCGGCGCATCGCCAAAGCCGCTGATATCGTGACTAAAATGGCCAAAATAAAACATCACTACGATTGCGGTATAATGGCAGAGAGGGGAATAGATTACTAGCATGCAAATTACAAATAACAAATTTCAAATTTCAAAAGCTGTAAGGATATTGATAGTATTGTCTATTACAATATTATTGGCCGGCTGCGGGAAAAAGACACCCACGCAAACCAGCACGGCAACCCCGGATGATTATTTTCCGGACGTTGACCGTTCGACTATCGTCAGCCCTTCTAACCGAACGCTCACAAGCGACCAGCAAAATGAGCAGCTGGTAACCAACCGTGAGACCATCAAAACAAACCTCAAAATCGGCGGCACGACCCAAATTAAAATCAATCGGTTCGGGCTCACTGGTCTGGTGCGCATTGTCAGCGCCACTTCGGTCAATCTTGAGAGTTTTTCCTACAACGGCAAGTGTCCGGCCTTCGGCATCTACCTCACTCGGTCAAACAATACTACCTCCGTTCTTGTGCCGTTTAATATGACAAATCGGGCTTACATCAATGAGGGTCTCAAGGTTAATTTTCCTTCCAACGTAACCATAAACGATGTTGACTCCGTGGCGGTTATTTGTGAAGATACAAAAGAGCCGATGACGGTTGAAAGGTTGAGTTAGAAGGTTTAGTTTAGTTTGCCACCCCACGCTTATTTTTGTCATGCCGCACTAAGCTTGTCCTCGCGAAAGCGGGGAATGCGGCATCCAGCGCCCTGGGTTCTGGATTCCGTGTCCCTGCACGGAATGACACAAAACAAAAAGTAATACCAAAACTAGCACCTGATGGCACCCCGAAGCGTGCTTTTTTAATGTTCGCGCGAATGCTAATCGCCGCGCCGGGGTGCATCTGACAAGCTAAAGCTTGCACTACGGGTATCGTAGTCCACGATTTATCGTGTCAGTAACAAGCTGAAGCTTGTACTACGAAAAAAAATAATTTTATGAAAAATCTTATCCTCATATTGGTGGTTGCGGGCATCGGCGTAGCGGTTTGGTTTTTGGCGACCGACAATTCAGGTAGCGAGCTGTCGCAATCGGTAAGCACCGTTGAGCAGGGCGAGAACCAAACTCGCTATACTTACGAGGGCGAGGAGGGTGTTAGCGCGCTGGAACTGCTCAAAAAACGATATAACGTGTCGATAAAAGATGTTTTTGGGATACTCCAAGTTGAGAGCATTGAGGGGCAAACGGGCGACGGCAAGGGTGCCTGGAGAATGTATGTCAACGGTGAACGAGTAACGACCGCCGCCGACCAATACCTAACCAAAGACGGCGATAAAATCGAATGGCGTTATGAAAAAAACTAATCAAACATTGCCATATCTCATCATGGCGGCGGCGGTCGCCTCACGCTTCTTGCCCCACCCGCCCAACTTCACCGCCGTCGGCGCCGGCGCTCTCTACGGCGGCCGCTACTTCCGAGGCCCCATAAAATACTTCGTGCCTCTCGGCGCCATGCTCATAAGCGATATATTTTTGGGCTGGCACCGGACAATACCCTTTGTCTACGGCGCGTTGCTATTTAACGTTTGGCTGGGCGCACGGATTGCACGTCAGCCAAAGTGGTACAATATTGTTGGCGGCGCGGCGGTCTCAAGCGCGGTTTTTTATTTGGTGACCAATTTTGGCGTTTGGTTGGTAGGGTCATGGTATCCGCACACCGTCGCGGGACTCGTAAATTGCTACGTCTTGGCTCTGCCGTTCGCGCGCTGGACCTTGGCGGGAGATTTGGCGTTTACAGTGGTGTTTTTCGGCTTGACGGAAACCATCAGGCAACGTACCGCCATTATTAGCTCCATACGACAGTACAAACACAAACTATTTCTTAACCCCAAGGAGGCGAGACATGGCTAGCCAGGTGATAGACGCGACAGACGCGAATTATCAAAACGAAGTGCTGAAAAGCGAGAAGCCGGTACTGGTGGACTTTTGGGCAACATGGTGCGCGCCGTGCCGCATGACCAAGCCGATTGTGGAAAAAATCGCCGAGGATATGAAAGACGAGCTCAAGGTCGTCGCCATTGATGTCGATAAAAATCCGCAAAGCGCGAGTCAGTTCAATGTTATGAGCATCCCCACGATGTTTGTCATCAAGGGCGGGCAGGTGAAGTCGCAGATGGTCGGCGGGCTGTCGGAGGACAAGCTGAAGCAGAAAATAAGGGATAGTATTGGAAGCTAAATA
>DATEBX010000070.1:0-3769 GCA_035287145.1 Patescibacteria group bacterium
AAAGCCGGTTTTGCGGTCGATGTAAACGGTATCGATTTTGTACTCTGGCGGCATGGACGCGACATCTTCTTTGGTAGTGAGCTCAAGTATCAAGGCCTCGCCCGCCGCTTTGCGCTCGCGGCGCAAGATTTTTGCCAACTCTTCCGCCGCGAGCGCCGGCGCGCTCGCGGTAACAATTTCCTTTATCTGCTCGAGGGGCACAGTTTCATAAACAATCGGGTTGGCGATAATGATCTTATCATACTCTTCCAAACTGCCACTCATAATATTACTGAATGTTTTTAGCGGGTGGGGTTCGTTGCTGGTCGCCATCCCTTCGGTAATATGATTTACTTTCGTACTTCTAAATAGGTATGCTTGGGTTTGACCTGTTTGAGAGATGTGAATTTCCTGGTTATTAATGAGAATCAGGACACCATTCAAACGTCCAATCCATTCCGTCTCCCCGCTTTGAGTAATTTGAGCAAGGGTTTCGTTGACTTTCTTAAGGGCAATTTCAAAATTATTGAGCTCCGAAGTATCACCGGCGCGATAGTATTCCCGTATCGCCGTGTTGATGATGGTTTGGCCAATCTGGGTTGCCGGAAGCCAGGGGTTTAGTATCTCGATTTGGCTGAAAATTACTCCCTCGCGCTGGCTTTCCGGGTCTGCCGGACGATAAACCTGGCTCGTAATGAAACGATCCGGCAGTTTGTCGGCATGAGTCAAGCGCGTGTATTGAATGACGGGAGTCATAAAATTATCTCAAATCTTAAATCGCATATCTTAAAATTGTGGAAGAAGATTTTATTGTTCGAGCCCCAGTGGGGCAAGAAATGTCTGGGTTTATAGTTCTCACTCTGCTGGAGTTCGAACAATAAGGCGAATCAAGTCAATATAATAAGAAGGAATTTTTCGTGGCTGCGCCACGAGATGACGCTTCTGCAATAACAGAGCGTAGCTCGTTTTGCAGGAAGGAATTTTTTGTGGTCGGGCCAGGCAGACTCGAACTGCCGACCTCTGGACCCCCAGCCCAGCGCACTACCAACTGTGCTATGGCCCGTTACACTGCAAATATACCAAAACCCAATCTGTCCGGCGGCAGTCAACGCAAGATAATTATACCAGAATATACTGCATTATTGAAAGGATTTGAGAACAGGCAGCATGGTAGCTAGGCGCCGATTAAGAGGAGGGTGATTCTCTCAATCGTATTTGAAAAGGTTTGCAAGAGAGGTAAGGAAGTGGTCGAGGCAAAGACAAGAAAAGCCAATAATATGAAGGGGCCGTAGCGCTCGAGCTCGTAATAACTTTCGCGGCTCATAAAAAAGCCAAGAATCTTAGAACCGTCGAGGGGCGGAATGGGGATAAGATTGAAAATCGCCAGCAGAACATTGATAAACGTCAGGGCTTCGAAGACAGAAAATAACAGATTTGCATCACCCATCGCTCTTGCCAGTGAACCGAAGACGGACGCGACGAGAAGGTTGGCAGCGGGGCCGGAGAGCGCGACGATAAAGTTGTCGCGCATGGGGTGGCGGAAATTATTGGGGTTAATGTTAACCGCTTTGCCCCAGCCGAAACGGAAAATGAGGAGTGCCAAAAACCCGAGCACGTCAATATGCGCCAAGGGGTTAAGGGTTAAGCGGCCTTCGTGCTTGGGCGTATCATCACCGAGCCGATAGGCCATAAAGGCATGGGCCGCCTCATGGCAAGAGAGCGCCAGCAGCAAACCGGCGATGATAATGAGAAAGGCAAAGGGATTGGCGGAAAGAAGAGAAAGCATATTTATTAATGGTACTTGCTTAACTTATAATATTTTGTTAGGATAAACAAGGTAATTAGGTTCAAAAAGAGGTCATATGAGGGTCAAGCATTTATCAAAAGTAGCCCAACTGCGCTCGTGCGCGGTTTGCGGCAAAACTGCCACTTCGGCCTACAACAGGCCGCATTCTTTGCATAAAACTAAAAGAACCGTCAAACCGAATCTGCAGCCCTATATGGGTCTTTTGATTTGTACTAGGTGTTTGAGGACGTCCAAGAAACTGAAGTAGCATCATTGTCACCCCGCACAGCAGATGCGGGGTCCAGGTCTGGATTCCCGCTTTCGCGGGAATGACGATCGATGTCTTCGTTGATTCTAATATTATTTAGTATTGGGATTCCATAGCTGAAGCTGCAGTAATTTCCGCCTGCGAACTATCGGATCCGCCGTTTTTCTTCTCAAAACACTCTTGACAGAGAACGTTTTGGGGGTCGGCGGGCTTGAAGGGGGACTGGCTTTTTTTACCGCACTCGGCACAAGCGATGTCGTAAGATGTTTGGAAGGAATGCTTGACGTCTTTTTTCTTACGGCAGATAGGACAGCGGCTTGGCGTATTGGTGAGGCCCTTCTCCGCGAAGAACTCCTGCTCGCCGCCGGACCACATAAACGCCGTACCGCACTCTTTGCAAATAATTTCTTTGTCAGTGAAGGACATATTTATATTATGCCACAAATGGAACGCGCCCGCATCCGTCCTCGGATGCGGGCGCGTGAGTTAGGCGAGGACGTCTGACGTGGCCGCGAGCTCTCGCGTGATAAGTGCGTTCTCAAGACCAACAACACCGTTTACTATCTGGCGTATCTGGAGTATCAGCTCTGGGTAAAGCGTACCTTTGTGAAGATTGATGCATGCGGCATCGAAGTCCTGAAACAGTTGTCGGAAGCTACCGCATATTTCCTCGCAGTCTACTGGGCTTTGCTCATGTACGAGATGGAGTAGCCATTCGCTCACTCTCTGTCCTAGTTCCTCTTGATCCGTCAGACAGAGTAGCAAGAGCGAGTCGGCTGTAGCAAGCTTGCATCTTGGCGTGCCCACGACCTCCCTCAGCCAGGAACCGAAGGCCTCAAAGTAAGGCCAACATAGATTTCGAACGCTGGCTTCGTACTCGTTAAGCTCCATGAGCACTCCACGGGCGACCCTTATGACCCATGCGATACGCGCTCGTTGCTCTGTAGGCGCGGGGGAAAGCTGAACACTTGCTATCGACACGTCTATCAAGGTTTCACCTTCTTTGCGTCATTGTGTAGGTGCATTGCCGCTAAAGTGTACCAAAGAGTTCAAGAAAATCAATAGGTTAGGACTCGGAGGTGGCGGGGAGGAAGCCGCGTTTCATAAGGAGTTTTTTGTTGATGAATCTTTCTTGGGTATTTTTCGTATCAACCGCCACCGGATTTTTCATCACGTAGCCTGGCTTCGAGACCACCAAACGATAACTGGCTTTTTCCATAGTGGCAGAGAATTTGCCGTCCTCGTCGGTGACCGCGGTGCGCAGGAGGCGCTGGTTATCTGGCGTCATAACTCGCACGAGGGCCAAGGGTATGTTCTGACGGCTTTGCGTATCGTAGACCTCGCCCCAGGGAGAATTGGCGCGCCGCCTCCGGCTATTGTAAAGAATAAAACTCCAAAGTAGTAGATAGATAATGCCAATAACGAGATTTATAGAATTGTAGTGGTAGATGATATTGTTCGCCGCGATGAGGGTGCCCAGCAGCATAAGAGCGTAAGAAAGGACAAAAAATCCGCGCTCGAGCATCTTCAAAAAATTCACTTTATTTGCGCGGCTGGCAATGGCGCCTTGGGAGAGAGTCATAATAATGGTCGGAACGACAAGACCCTCTTCGTAATTTTTTATCTGCAGAATCTGATTGGCTTCGTATTCGTCACGGCGGCGTGAGGCATTGTCGGACATAAAATAAGGCGGTCTGTGGACATCAAGTTTGTAATAGCCCGGCGCCGCGGCCAAA
>DATEBX010000071.1:0-5866 GCA_035287145.1 Patescibacteria group bacterium
TGCGATACCCTTTTTTGATGACATTTTTTGATAAACAAAACGGACATTTTTTTTGACATATTTACTCCAAATCTACAGACTGTTTGTAAAACCTAACCTGAACTACAGGTTAGCAAAAGCACCCAAATTTGCAATTACACCTACATTAACAACATACCCACCTACTAGGGTGGGTTATATGTAAGTAAGACGGTAGGTTATTGTATCATCCGCGCCAATAGCAGTCAGGGCACTCCCAACACTCAATATGTTTGTACTCCGCAGCATCAATATTCTTGCGGAGCTTGTCTGCTACTTTGAAAAGCTGTTGCTCGAATGTATTATGCATAAGCGACGTTGGGCTATTAAACTACTTTCTGGTTTGGGTATCGGAACTCCAACCGGCCTTTTGCAGGGCTGGAAGCACATATTTTGAAGTTATATCTTGCTCTGACAGGTTTTTATCGGACATAACTAATTATTTATTGTCTATACGCGCGGCCGCGGTGCTGATGATTTGGTTGGTTTGTATTATTTATAACCTATTCTACTGCTGCCGCGGTGGCCAAGGTCGGTGATGACTATTTTTCTTTTCTTAACGTCTATTTTATAGATTATTCGGTATGGCCAAACGCGGACTTTTCTTTTTTCCTGAAGCTTGCCTGTCGTTCCTTCATTCTTACCATGTCTCCCAACCTTCGGTATTTTTATAGGTGGGAACCTTGGTTTCGTCTTGAGATTTTTTCAATTTCGCTTTTACTATATGCCTTCGACGGCGATTGAGTCGTCGTCGTATTTTAGTCGATTCTTTAGTGACATTAAAACCTATTTTATTCATAATATACTTAATTTTAATCTACTCTTAAGCTCAAATCAATTCTTTGTCTTTGAAACTAAAATATTTTTCCTGTCCGATAATAATGTGGTCAAGTACTTCGATACCCAGGATTTTGCCGGCTTCCGCAAGTTGCTTGGTGATTTTCTTATCTTCTTCTGACGGCTCCGGATCGCCCGATGGGTGGTTGTGGACAAAGACCACTGACGATGAAAAACCGGTGATTGCTGGCTCATAGACCTCGCGGGGATGAACAAGGTTAGTATTTAGGGTTCCGATAGAGATAGTTTCTTTGCCGAGTAGCTCATTGCGAGCATTAAGATATAATACAACAAAATTCTCCTTCTTGTGGTTCTTTAGGTAGGATACTTGGGCGATAACGTCCTTCGGGGTTTGAATTGTGGGCCTAATGTTAGTGGCGTCAACTTTTAATACTCTTTTGGAAAGCTCGAATGATGCCAGTATCTGGCAAGCTTTCGCCGGACCGATGCCTTTAATTTGTTTCAATTGGTCGAAAGATAGGCCAAGTAATTTTTTCTTTGAAAATTTTGCAAGGATTTGCTGGGCAATCTCGATTACATTCTTACCTTCTGTGCCAGTACCAAGCAGGATTGCCAATAGTTCTTGGTCTTTCAAAAACTCTGGACCATATTTGGCTAATTTTTCCCGCGGCCGATCCACTTTCGGCGTATCCTTAATTTTCATTTGAAGGTAATAGGAAATGAAGACTAATTACTAAGATTATACCCGAAAACAGGTTTGGGAAGCAAGCTAACTCGAGATTAAACGCGGCTGCCTACGAGGTGAGATCTTGTGTTTTACGGCGCGGTATTTTTGTATTCTTTCCGTGCCAATAGCAGTTAGGACACTCCCAATATTCAACATGCGTGTAGGGTTTTGGGTTCTCGCCCACCGGGGCTCGAACGATAAATGAGTATGGGGGGTATTGACAAACTAGACAATGTGCGATACTCTAAAAATACAAAAACCTGTATTCCGAACTGTCACCGGACGGTGGCGTGGCCAGGACACCTAGCCTAGGAACGTGGTTGGAGATAGCCCTTCGGGGCTATTTTTTATTATTTAAAGTTCCACGTATCTTCGATGTGCCGGCTGATAATTGAACAATAGACATCCTTGTCTTTTTTGTCTTGATACGATCTGTGAATACTGCCCGCCACCATATCCGCCATCTGGATTAGCACATCCTCTCTTGAATCAACCAACTTGCAGTCTTGCATTACTTTGCATTTATGTGTATTTAGATATCTTCGCAGATAGGTTTTAAAACTTCTTCGAAACGATCTGTCGCCGCTACCATCGATTTTGACCTTGGCGTTGACAATTGACTTGTCACTATGTTTGAGAAGCGTTTTTATCATATAACCGTAGAAAGAGTTTTTGTCATTTTTTAGCTCCGTGCTTCTGATAAGAGCTTTATCAACAACCAAAGCTCTAACAGTAAAACCAAATGGCGCAGCAGTTCGAAGAAAATCCACCCTAACTTGGCGGCGTGATTTATTGAATTTGTACTCCATCGTATCTGGGAACCTGTGACGCCGCCGTAGCTCTTTAATAGCAACAGCAGTTTTTTCAGATTCAAGCAGATCGTGAAAGATTATAGCCGCAATTACAAAAAATCTGCTTGAGCCCCTGTCTAGTTTGAACCCAGCATCCCCCGAGTCGTCAATTAATACGAGTGTTTTACTTTTATTCAAAATCGCGTCTCTCGTTTTCTGTTTATAGACATCGAAATAAGACCCTTAGTCGCTTGCGTGCTAGTGGGGCGTATCTAGCCGTCGGAGGCGACCGTTTTCAAAACGTTACACTTTGTAACGGTTCCCCAGCCAAGCTGGGGTAAACCAAGCTTAGCTTGGTTCCGGGACTTGGATTCGAACCAAGATACCCACCTCCAAAGGGTGGTGTCCTACCATTAGACGATCCCGGATTATCTGTCAATATCTTATCGAAATATGGTTCGAATAGCAAGAAAAGGCGGGGCGGGGCGGGGTTTGATATACTGGGATTGCCATGAAACTAGCGCCGCACAGAATAAGAGAACTGCCGCTGCCGCCCCGCTTCCGCCAGCTTTTGGGGCCAAGCTTTATATTGCTGGGGCTGGGCTTAGGCAGCGGCGAGGTAATACTATGGCCATACTTGTCGGCCAATTACGGCTTGGGCATTGTTTGGGCGGCCGTGGTCGGTTTGACTTTCCAGTTTTTCTTAAATATGGAAATTGAGCGTTACACGCTCATAAAAGGTGAAAGCATCTTTGTGGGACTGGCCCGCCGCTGGCGGCACCTGCCATGGTGGTTCATCATCTCCACCCTCGCCGCTTTCGGCTGGCCGGGCATAGTGGCGGCCAGCGCCAAAATTCTGGCCATACCGCTGGGGATTGTGCATTTTGAATACTTGGCTATGTTTTTTCTGGTTTTAATCGGCGCCATTTTGAGCTTAGGGCCGGTGCTCTACAGGACAGTGGAGGGTTTTCAAAAAATCGTCATTGGTTTGAGTGTACCAATAATCATTGGCCTCGCGCTTTATTTGATTCACCCGTCCGACGTCGCGGCGCTCCTCGGCGGTCTGGTCGGCCACGGCGACGGTTACTGGTTCTTACCGCGCGGCCTGCCGCTTTTCACGTTTCTCGGCGCCATGGCCTACGCCGGCGCCGGCGGCAACCTTAACTTGGCGCAATCGTTCTACATAAAAGATAAAGGCTACGGCATGGGGCGCTACAGCGGGCGCATAACCAGTATCTTAACCGGCAAGGCCGAGACGATAGAGCTCGAAGGGGCGACTTTTGAGGCCGATGAGGGCAATATTAACATCTTCCGCCGGTGGTGGCGCCTTATTAACTTAGAGCATGGCCTTATCTTTTGGCTTACCGGCGCTATCACTATTATGGCGCTTGTCATGCTTGCCTATATTACGAGTTACGGAGCAAGCGGCACAGCGAGCGGCATTGATTTTATTGGCAACGAAGGCCGGATGGTGGGTAATATCACGGCGGGTTGGCTGGGGACGATATTCTTTTTGATAACCGGCCTCACGCTGTTCGCGACACAGTTTACGGTGTTGGACGCCACGAGCCGCATTGCCGCTGAAAATTTAGTGCTCACAAAAGCCGACCGCGCCGATGTTAAGCACTTGCCGAAATATTATTACGGTACTGTGTGGGCGCAAATTTTATTCGGCCTCGCGGTCTTCGCGCTGGGGTTTTCGGAACCCAGGACTCTCATAACTTTGGGTGCGGTGTTAAACGCCGTGGCGATGTTTGTTTATATTATCTTGGTTTTGATAGTCAACCGCCGCGATTTGCCGCGGGCGCTGCGACCGGCGCCCTGGCGGGAGGCGGTGCTCGTTCTCATGTGGCTTTTTCTCGGGCTGGTGGCGGCCCTCGCCCTCGGGCAATTTTTCATGGCGTAGCGGGATGCTAGAAGTTCGTAGCGTATATCGGACAGGATAAATCCTGTCCTATGGTTTTCAAACTGAAACTTGTACTACGGAACGGGTTAGGGCGGGCCCAGATTCTTCGCCCCCCACTGGGGGCTCAGAATGACACCCTCTCCCCTTTCTGTTAAAATAAACTTAACACATGGTTCGATTTCGCTCACCATAAAGGAGGGTTAAGGTGAAAATTGGGATATTTACTGATTCGTATTTGCCGACGCCGACGGGCGTCGCTGTTTCGGTTGAAACCTTTCGCAAAGGCATGGAACACTTGGGCCACGACGTCTATATCTTCGCCCCCGAATTCCCCAAATACCGCGACCCCATCCCCCGCGTCCACCGCTACCCGTCATTTTTCACGCCAGTGCGCCCCGACGCCCCCCTCGTCCTGCCGATATTGAACAAACACATCGGCGAAATAGAAAAAATCGGCCTCGACATCATCCACACCCAGCATTTTTTTACCCTCGGCGCCCTGGGCCTGCAGCTTGGTAAAAAGTTGAGGATACCAGTCGTCCACACCTACCACACGCTTTACGTCGAATACGCCAATAGCTACGCCCCGTTCATGCGCGGGTTTGCTAGATGGTGGCTCATCCGCAAAAGCCGCCTCTACGCCAACCAGTGCCAGACCATCATCGCCCCGTCGCCCAGTATGAAAAAGTTAATTCGCGCCTACGGCATCGTAACCCCCATCGAAGCCATACCCACCGGCGTTAAAATGGACGATTTCGCCTCCATGCCGCCGGAAACCATGAAGCACAAGTATTCCATACCCACCGACCGCCAAGTTCTGCTTTTTGTGGGACGGCTCGGTGAGGAAAAAAATATTAAGTTTCTGCTGCGCGCTTTTAAAATCATCTGGCAAAAGAGAGAAAATACCCACCTTATGTTCATCGGCGGCGGCCCGCAAGAAGATGATTATAAAAAAATCGTCGAGCGTCAGCCCTTTGCCGACCACGTGACCTTCACCGGCTTTTTGCCCAAGGGCGAGACCAACAAGATTTTCGGCGCCTGCGACGTTTTTGTCTTTCCGTCAATAACCGATGCCCAGGGCGTCGTCATAGCCGAGACCATGGCGGCCGGCACGCCGGCGGTGGCGGTCAACCGGTTGGGACCGACCGACCTCATCCGCGACGGCGAGGACGGATTCCTGACCCCATTGAACGAACACGCGTTTGCTGATAAAGTGATATATCTCCTTGAAAACGAGAAAATTCGCCGGCACTTCGGCCAAGCCGCCCGCAAAAACGTCCAGCGTTTCTCGACGGAGAATTCGACACGGCATATGCTGGAGGTTTACGAGCGGCTCGTAAACTAAATCACTCAAATGCACGCGAATAGAACAGCGCGAATTACACGCAAATGCTGACAAACAGAAAGGGTTGTCATTGCGAAGTAATCTGAAGCAATCTCCTGCTTCACCCAGATTGCCGCGCCCACGACCCTAGCAGGGTCGGGGCTCGCAATGGCACCCCCGAGGAGCAAGCTCCTCGGATGCCTTACACTCATTGACATATCAATATTTGGTTTGAAAGAATAACTTTAGCTGTTTGATTTGCTTTATTGAATGCTTTCCTTCTTGTCTGGCGATATAGCTTT
>DATEBX010000072.1:0-5404 GCA_035287145.1 Patescibacteria group bacterium
ACGCCGCTTCGGCAATAAATGGCATAAAGGGAGCTACCAGTATCGCTGTTCGCTTCAGAACACGCCGTAGAGTTTGACTAAAACCGGTGTCTTTTCTCTTACGCGATAGGCGCAAATACCATTGAGAAAGGTCACTGATAAGTGATTCCATCAACCGCGCCGCGCGAGTTATGTCGTAGCCGTCCAGATAAGCCGCCGTACAGGAGAATGTTTCATCGATCCTCGCCAATATCCACTCGTCTAATATATCCCCCGCAGCGGATGCCGAACCCCGTTTAATGCCAGCTAAATACTTTTGATAGAAAATCAAACTGTTCCAGAGGGGCAAGACGACTTTGCGGGATTCTTCGGCGACCAAGCGCTTGGAAAACCTATAATCCTCCCCTATCTGCGTCGCGCTGTAAAGATACTGGCGCAAAGCATCGGCGCCAAGTTCGTCAAATATCTCACTTGGCTCCGGGTAATTGCGCAATTTCTTGGAAAGTTTTTGCCCGTCTTCCGCTTGGACGATGCCGTTGGCGACAACATTTTTATAAGCCGGTTCGCCAAAAAGCGCCGTCGCCAAAACGTGCAGTGTATAAAACCAGCCGCGCGTTTGGTCAATGCCTTCGGCTATGAAATCCGCTGGAAAATCCTCCTCGAATTCCTGTTTATTCTCATATGGATAGTGCCATTGGGCGTACGGCATACTGCCGGATTCAAACCAGCAATCGAAAACCTCGGGGACACGCTTCATAGTTCCGCTCTTGCACTGTCCGCAAGCAAAGGTCACCTCGTCTATTTGCGGCTTGTGCGGGTCGAAATCCCCACCCTCCTCTAGTTCGGAAATCTTGTCGATGACTTTGACGGCATGGCAGTTGTCGCATTCCCAGATGGGCATGGGTGCTCCCCAATAGCGCAGGCGACCGATATTCCAGTCCCTTACCCCTTCGAGCCACTTGCCGAATCGACCGTCGCGTAAATGTTTGGGCTGCCAAGTGGTTTTTTGATTGAGTTTTATGAGCTCGTCTTGCAGCACCGTAACTTTTATAAACCACGCGCTCATAGCCATATAAATAAGCGGGGTATCGCACCTCCAGCAGAACGGGTAAGTGTGATGCGTAACACCGGCCTTAAATAACAATTCACGCAGTTTTAAGTCGGCCGTGAGCTGGCGGTCGGCATCTTTTATAAACAATCCCTTGCCAATGTCCGTCAGCATCCGACCACGCGCGTCGCACGAAAATATCACGGGTAGCTGTTCGCGGCGCGCCAACTTCATATCATCTTCGCCATAAGCCGGTGCGATATGGACAACGCCCGTGCCATCTTCTAATGTTACAAAGTCCGCGCTCCGAACTTGACAAGCATTGGCCTTGCTACCCATTACTGCCGTTACCTGCTCAAAATACTCCGGAAAGATTGGTTGGTATTTCATACCGACTAAATCTTTGCCCGTTTTTGCCTCGACTAATCGCGCTTCACGCCCAAGCACATCTCCGGCTAATTCTTGCGCCAGCCAATATTTATTTTCGTCGAGTTCATAAAGGCCGTATTTAACTTTCGGGTTAATGGCCAGCGCGACATTGGCCGGCAGAGTCCACGGTGTTGTTGTCCAAACCAAGAAATATTCCTTGCTCCTGCCTTCCACCGCGAACTTGATAAAAACAGACGGGTCGGGCGTATGGTCTTTATACCCTTGGTTGGTTTCAAAATTGGAGAGCGCCGTCTCGCACCTCGGGCAATACGGTTGAACGGCAAAATCCTTGCTAACTAAATCTTTATCCCAAAGTTTCTTGAAAACCCACCAGACGGACTCAATGTACGAGGGCTCGTATGTTTTATAGGCGTGCTCGTTATCAACCCAGCGTCCCATCCGCTCAATGGTTGCCCGCCAAACATCGGCGTATTTCATAACCGAGCGTCGCGCCGCCTCGTTAAATTTTGCTATGCCGTACTCTTCAATCGCCTTCTTGCCGGAGATGCCAAGCTCCTTTTCCAACTGATACTCTACCGGCAAGCCGTGCGTATCCCAGCCGTTGCGGCGCGGCACATAATAGCCGCGCATGGTTTTATAGCGGACTATAAGGTCTTTGATGCTCATAGCTAAAATGTGACCGTAGTGCGGCAAACCGTTGGCAAAAGGCGGCCCGTCATAAAAAGTAAACTTCGGCTTGCCTTTCCCTGCGCCAAGAGACTTTTCAAAGATTTTATTCTCTTGCCAATAATTCAATACCGCCTGCTCCATCTCTGGCAGTGTTTTTGAAGTATCGATTATTATTTTTAATTTATCATCTTGCATTTTGCGTCTTATATTCTCTTTTGTAGAAAACCCACCATTATCATTGCGAGGAGTCTGCGACGCGGCAATCTAAATACGCAAGGGATTGCTTCGCCCACGACCCCTGTGGGGTCTGGACTCGCAATGACACAATTTGTATTTCGCTACATACTGAAAACAAAATTAACTCGCGTCCAGCGCCCTATTAACCAACTTGTCGGCATCGGCATTCTTAGCTCGTGCGACGTGGCTTAAGCTAATGCAATGGTAACTGTTGAATTTTGTTATGGCACGAGCGTACAGTGGCTTGAGGTCTACGTTTTTAACCCTATACTCACCCTTCATTTGTTTCACTACCAGTTCGCTGTCCATAAATAATTTTACTTCTTCATCAATGTCTTCGAGATGTTGCTCGGCCTCGTCGAGCGCGATAATGAGCGCGGAATATTCGGCAACGTTGTTGGTCGCTCGCCCAATGTTTCGGTTAACGAAAAAAAGGCGCTTGTCCGCGCGTCTTGCCACCACACCAATAGCTGCCGGGCCAGGGTTTCCCCTAGAGCCACCATCGATAAAAACCTCAATCAAGATTACTCCTCATAAGTAGTATTATAGTATCAGATGTTGGCTATTCAAGACAACTCTGCGCATACTAAGCCGCAAATGGTTTATAAAGTTTGTAAGGTTCGTAAGGTTCGTAAGGTGCTGTCAGTAGTTTATCAGGTTCATAAGGTTTTTAAGGTTTGTAAAGTTGCTGAAAAGGTTCCAACTTTATAACTTGATGAACTTGATGAACTTTATAAACTAATACTCGGCTTTAGAAACTTTACGAACCTGATGAACTATCCTGTTTAACATCCAGCTTTTCGCCGGCGTAAATGACGTAATCGAAAATCTCGAGCGCTTGGTTGGACATTCCGCTAAGCTTGGCTTCAAGCACCTTCTGAACCTGGCGATATTTGCCAACGGAACGGATAGTTGTGTACCCTTGGTCGATTGGCCTACTTGCCGCAGGTACACTCTCCCCCTGAATACTTAAATGGTAGAGGCATTTATTATCAGGAGATAATTTTCTGTTGTCTGACAAGTAGGGGCCCAAGATAGCTTTCTGTACGCTTTGATTTGGGTCGTAGGGACTGACATTTAACTTTTCGGGCAGTTCATACTGCACGACGTATGGTCTTAGACGCAAGGTTTTTGCCGCAGCATGTAGCGTAAGCGTGGCTTCCTGTTTCCAGCCGCCGCTGCAACGGCGAGTAATATCACTAAGAAAATTATTTTGAGCTTTACCAAGCAAATCCTGTGATACCGGCGTTTGCGACAAATCTACCAGCTCGTCTTGGTACTGGGTTGCCTCCAAATAAACACAAACGTCATCGGGGCACGTCGCACCTTCCCGATTTTCAATATCCGCGCTTAAATATTTAAGCGACATCCACAAACTCATACTACTAAGGTCGAGTTCGATAGTTTGATCTTTGTCGATAGCGTAAGTCGGCGAAGGAATGCGGCGCCATATCGAAAGGTCGTAAGTCGAATCGTTGCCGAGGGCGGTAGCGGGCTCTATAGGCGCAGAGGTATTTATAAGATGATTATAGTTACTGGGATTGGCCTTTATCAGTGCCAGTCCTTTTTCTATGCCGGCTTCCGCGGCGTAATATGCCACCTGCTCGTCGCGGTAACGGGTATTGATGCGCACTTCATTTGTCACCAATTTGCCGGCGCCAATTACCATAGTGCTAATCATTGCCGCCACCATTATGGCAATAATCATCGCCGAGCCCTGCCTTTTATAAATTTTGAAGTTTTTTTTCATTATCTATTTTGAGATTGCTTCGCCGAGCCTCGCAATGACGCTAACAAGCTAAAGCTTGTTCTACAAATCACGTAGGCCACGCTTTAGCGTGATAGCAGTTTACTTTCTGCAGGCGATGCTTGTGACAAAATCCATGGTTTTTAAGGGGTTTAATTTGGTTGATATCTTAAGCGACAGTGTTAATAGTTTGTCGCCGCCGGGTGTAAAAAATGCCGTGCCGTTTGGCTCGACCGCTACATCGCTTGGCACTATACTTTGCCCGTCCAAAGTGATGCTTTTGTCGGCACCAACTTTGAGAGTTTTGGTATCTGGACCATTACCAATAATGAAAGTTGTATTGCTATTATTTCCGTCTACGACTACCTTGCTCGAATTGCGTAATTCTTGCGTCAAACGGGTATTCAAATCACGCACGGCGCCATTAATTTTTTTTGTGTTCATAGATCGGGCAATAGCTTTTGTGCTTGTAACCGTTATGCCGGCGACAATGGACATCGCGATAACAAAGACCGAAGTTGCGACAAGGATTTCAATCAGCGTAAAAGCTTGGGATTTTTTCATAATGTTTATTAATCCGACAAAATGGTTGTAAGGGTGTAATCCCTCCTATTGTTGTGCGTTGACGAACTATACCACGAAATCGTAACGGTAATTTCCGGAATCGGTGAACCGCCCGTGACAGCAACACTACTGCTCTCGTATTTCTTTTTATAGACAATATTATTTAATGTTTGCTCGGCCAATGAAAAACCGTTGCCGCTATCGTTTAATACTTTATTTAGGTCACGGTTGTTGCGCGCTTTTTCAATTAAATCCTGCGCCAAGCCCTCGGCAACTATTTTCTCGCGCGCGTCTCCCGACGCGTTAATTGATTGGGTCACCAGCGCCCCCGTGCCGCCCAAAACTATCATCACTATCGTGATAGCTACAAGAACTTCAACTAAACCAAAACCAGCGCGATAACGAGACCGTTGAAAAACATCAGCAATTGCCCCAAGTTTATTTATTGTTCGAGGTAATCCGAGAACTTTTGGATTGTTAGTTCTCACCCTGCTGGGGTTCGAACAATATGATACTTTTTCAACGGTTTCAGGATTATTTCTCATTCGATATTTATAATTCCTTCTTGGGAGATATTTATTTTTTTATCAGAATTCAAATGAGTGTGTTTGAGGACAATACTCCGCGCCTCGCCGGAGATGGGTTGGTCGACAATAATTGATGGTGTCCACTGATAGGTTGGGTAACCGTCGGAGAAATCACTAAGGATGATACTGCCCGCAAAGCTCCCCTGCGCGACGATAGCGGCAAGCGGCAGGTTGCACGTCGCG
>DATEBX010000073.1:0-14272 GCA_035287145.1 Patescibacteria group bacterium
TGGTGATTATCGCCACATCGGCCGCGAAATCATGAAAGGAACGGTCGTATTCGCAGGCCTCCACCACGAAAATATTTCCCTCACCGGCGCGCGCGCCACCGACATAGCCGTTCTTGGGTTCGGTATCGGGCACACCGATTAAATAACTGGGGTCCAGACCGCAATAGAGTAAGATATGAGCTACCATACTGGCAACAGTTGACTTGCCGTGCATGCCGGCGACCGCCATCATCTGGCTGGTATTGGCCAATGATTTTATAAAGCGCGACCGCTTAATCGTCGGTATGTCTCTGGTTTGTGCCGCTCCTATTTCGATTTGTCCCGGCGCATTATCGGTCGCCGCCGCCGAGCTGTAAACTACGGCGTCCAATCCGGCCTTGATATTTTTGGCGCTGTGTCCTCTTTCCGCCAGGTCGGAACCGCTTGTTTTGTGGCCTAGCCGGCGTAAGAGGTGTTCTATGCCTCTCATGGAAACACCCAGGTGTCCAACAAGGTGAAAGCGTCGCGTGTATCGCAGGTAGTTCGCCACCAGTCCCTCACCGATAACACCGGCCACCGTCTCAAGCGCCATGTCGGGCATGATCAAGTTCTTTTCTTCCAGCTCCGTTTTTTTATCGATTTGCTGCCGCGCTCGGCTCGCCAATAGGTCCGGCGTGAGGTTTTTTTCTTCCATCATAGTAATGGATGCGAACTCCTGCGTAAACCATATCGCGTTTAGCCGTTGGTGGTCATTGGCCGCTTCGGGCAGAGGTATGATAATTGCCGGCACACCCGCGGCGGCAATCTCCCACAAACTGGTGGCGCCGCCGCGGGCGATAACCAGCGATGCTTGCTTGAGATAGCGCGGCAGGTCGTCAACTTCGGGATAAACGGTTATGCGGCTCTTTATTTTCACATCAAGCTCGTCGTGCGCGAGTTTAATCTGCCGATAACCGACCATGCCCGTTATGTGTACTATTCGGCCGAGCTCCGCCAGCTCCAGCCACGCGCGTGAAACGATATCATTAACTCGAGCCGAACCTTGGCTGCCGCCAAAGACAAGGATGCTTTTTTTTATGCCCGCTTTTCCGGCAGTTAGTGCCCCGTCTTCATAAAAGTCGGGGTGGACGGGCATACCGGCATATCTCACATAGCCCCGCTTCTGCCCGCTGTCCTCGTAAAAATCCGCGGGGAAAGCTGTGAGAACGACCGACCGACGCGACAGGGCGAAGCGGTTGGCCTTACCCATAACAATATCCGACTCGTGACTTATGACGGGAATGCCCAAGAGACGAGCCGCCCACACGGTGGGGAGCATACCATAGCCGCCTTTGCCAAAAACAAGAGCCGGCTTCAACACAATAAGCCAGCACAAGGCCTTGACAACCCCCGCCAGCAACAAGAAATAATCAAAGACATTACGCCATGATACATAGTTGCGTCGCTTGCCGCTCGGAATATGTATCTGCCGCACGCCCTCCGCGCGCCAAACACGTCGTTCGAGTTTGGACGCCGTCCCAAAATAAATCGGCATCACACCATATTTTGTGCGCGCGAGACGCACGATACTGACAAGCGGCCACAGGTGGCCACCCGTGCCGCCGCCGGCAAAAACCACACGGCGATTAGTGATATTAAGTTCGTGAAGAGTTTTGGGCATGTTTTGAGATATTAAGTAATATTCCGACTGCTATGAATATAACTATAAGCGATGAGCCGCCATAGGAAACAAAAGGCAATGGTACACCGGTGAGCGGCAAAAGTCCAGAGAGGGCGCCGATATTGATAAATGCTTGAATGAATATCCACGTCGTTATGCCGGCCGCCACCAGGCGGCCGTATATATCAGGAGCTTCTTTGGCCACCTTCAAACCGCGCCAAGCCAAAAAGAGAAAAGCTAAAATTATAAGGGACGCCCGGAAGAAGCCTAGCTCCTCGGCGATGATGGCAAAGATTGAATCGGTGTAGGGTTCGGGTAGATAGAGATATTTTTGCACCGACCGACCGAACCCCAATCCCCAGAGGCCGCCGGAGCCGATGGCCAGCAGGGCTTGGTTGATGTGATAGCTGGCGCCCTGCGTCTCGCTCGTTGGGTTAAGGAAAACCATTAGCCGCTGCCAGCGATAGGGCGATAATCGTATTAATAATAAAAAGACGAAGCCGGCAATGAGACCGCCCACACCCATCTGCGCGTACGAGCCGCCGGCAATATAGAACATCACCGCCGCGATGGCAACAATGACCGTTAACGTACCCAGGTCCGGCTGAGCAATTACCAGGCCAATGATGGCGGCTAGTACCAGGGCAAAAGGCAAAAAGGAGATATTAGCCACTCGTTTTTCAAACCATCCCGCCAGATAGAGAATAAATGTCAGCTTAACAAGTTCCGACGGCTGAAAAAAAAGCGGACCGAGGTGGATCCAACGGCTCGCGCCCTTTAAACTTTCGCCGATACCGGGAATAAACACCGCAAGGAGCAGGGCGAACGTAAGAACAAGCATGACTCGAGCTTTGTCGCGCCACCAGTGATAATCCACATTGGCGACAAATATCATCGCGGCTGTGCCGATTAAAAGGTTTAAAGCTTGGCGGCCGACATAAAAATAATTATGCTCTCCACTAAAGCGCTCATAGGCAATCAGCGCCGATGCCGAGCCGATCATAACAAGCCCAAAAAGCGAGAGTGCGACAACCGTAAGCAATATCCAATAGTCGGATTTGGGACGGTATTTTTGCAGTTTTTCAGTGGTAGTGAGCATGGACCTCTTTATTGAATGCTTGTCCTCGCGCTTGATAATTATCAAACTCGTCAAAACTGGCCGCGCCTGGTGAAAGCAGTACGGTGTCGCCGCGCTCGGCGAGCGCCATGGCGCGCCGCAACGCGGCGACCATACTCTCGGCCCATTCTACTCCCCCTACTCCCGCCTTGGTCAATATTTCATAAAGCTCGGGACCGAACTCGCCATATGTAATGACACGCTTGATTTTGTTTTCCTTTTTCATTCCTGCGACCAGGTCGCCGTAATCCAACCCCTTATTGCGCCCGCCCATGAGTAGTATTGTCCTGCCGGATACCGCTTGAGTCGCGGCTAGGGTTGTTTGGGGATTGGTGGATGCTGAATCATTGATGTACGTTACCCCGCCGTACGCCCCAATATTCTCCAGACGCATGGGCATACCATGAAACTCTTGGATGCCCCTTTTTATGGCAATTTCGTCAATGCCAACTACCGCCGCGGCCGCGGCGGCCGCGGCAATATTCAACTTATTGTGGCTGCCTAAAATTTTAACATCACCAGCTGCGGCCAGCTCTTTCCGGCGCCCATCAATCTTAGCAATCAATTTATCTCCGGACCAATACGCGCTATTTTCGCCTTTGGCCGGTTCATTCAATGATACCTCGATAATTTGGGCATGAGTATGCTCCAAAATCAATTCCTTAATCGGATTTTCAACTGTCAGAATTAGCCAATCACGCGCGTTTTGGTGCCGCGTTATTTCTAGTTTGGCGGCGCGATAATCCGCCAAGTTTATGTGATAATCCATATGGTCGCTTGTTACATCGAGCACGACCGCGACACTCGGGCTAACACCCAGCCCCATAAGCTGAAAGCTTGACAGTTCCACTACCGCCCAGCTGTCCTTGTCGAACTGTATAACGTCGGCCAAGCTAACATTACCGATATTACCGACAAGTGTTGACGGTATACGGGCGTATTTCAGTATGTTTTTTATAACCGACGCGGTCGTTCCTTTGCCCTTGGTACCGGTCACGCCGATTACCTTCCCCGGCCAAAGGTCAAAAAATAATCTTGTCAGCGATGTCAATTTACAGCTTACTGCTTGAAGTTTAGGATGATGTGGCGAGATGCCCGGGCTGCGGAATATAAGGTTGTAACGGCTTAAATTGTCAAAAGCGCCCGGGCCGGTAAAGGTGTGCTTGGCGGGGTAGCCGCCGGTATCGACCGCTTCTTTTTCATCAAGATAGTCAGCCGTAATCCCCTCTTCCTCAAAGTAATCTTTGAGCGCCATGCCTTCACGGCCCAATCCCAGAACGGCTATTTGTTTGTTTCTAAGTTGCATGCTTATGGTATCCGATGGTGTTATTTATCTAAGAGGGCAATGGCCAGACCCAGCGACGCGGAAATGGCGGCGATAATCCAGAAGCGCATGGTAATTTTCGTTTCCGGCCAGCCCAGCGCTTCAAAATGGTGGTGAATGGGCGAGGAGAGAAATATTTTCCGCTTAAAGAATTTTTTCGAGATTATCTGCACTATCACCGAGAACGCCTCCAGCACGAATATAAAGCCGATAACAAATAGAAGAAGAGCCGAGTTGGTGAGGAACGCCACAACCCCCAGGGTCATCCCCAGCGCCATAGCTCCCGTATCGCCCATAAAAAAGCGCGCGGGATAAATATTAAACCAGAGAAAGGACAAAAGCGACCCCAGGACCGTGGCGCAAAAAATAGCCAACTCCGGTTTTCCTTGCGACAGGGCGATAATGCCATAGGCGCCATAGGCGGTGGCTAGTGTGCCACCGGCAAGTCCGTCCAGACCGTCTGTCTCATTGACTGAAAAAGCGAAAAAGACCAAAATCCCGATGAAGAGCGGTATGTACCACCAGCCGATTTCGAAATTGCCCAAGCCAGGGACGTGAAGTATACTCCAGCCCAGTTTGAAGTAGAACCAGTAAGCGCCGACAACCGCCATAAGCGCGTAAAGCAAGAGCTTATAGCGAAAACGCATGCCGCCGCGATTGGGGCCGACACCGATAATATTCAAGAGGTCGTCAACGGCGCCGATGATACCATTTGCCACCAGGGAAAATAGCGGCAGCCAAGTTCCGGAGCGCGAAAGGTTGAAAATAATGGTGAGAATGGCCGCCGGTACCCAGATTATGAGTCCCCCCATTGTCGGCGTGTTTTCTTTGTGTTGGTGCAATTTGGCATAAATTGGCGCTTTGGCTCCGGCATAGTCGGTAGTGCGTATTTTCTTGCCCAATCTGTTGCGGTATAGAAAGTCGGTAAAAAGCGGTGTAAGCAGCATGGAAACCACGAAGGCAAAAGTGGTGAAAGCCATCATCGGCACCAGGTCGTTGGGCAATAATGATTCAAGCATATAACCTCGCTTGTTAGTTTATAAGGTTTATAAAGTTCGTAAGGTTCATAAGGTTTGTAAAGTTTGAAGAGTTTGCAACTTTATGAACTCAATGAGCTATACCAGCTCAAACGGCTTTGCCAGCCATGTTTTGTTTTGTCTGGGTAACAGTTCCTCTGCTTTAAGAGGGTCGAGCATAAGCTCTTTGACAATAAGCTCCATACGCATGGATTGCGAACCCTTGACTGCCAAGACCGTGCCCTCCGCCAAATGGTCTTTGAGAAATTGGGCGGCTTCCAAGGGACTTAAGAATGAATGATGCGCCAGTTTTGGTTCCGCCGTGCGCCGTCCGACGGTAATAACTTGGTCGGCCGACTTCTTTGCCAGAGCAAGTATTCGTTCGTGCTCGTACTTACTGACTTCGCCAAGCTCAAGCATATCCCCCAAAACAGCGACTTTGCCGGATGCCGGCATGGTCCGCAATACTTCGAGCATTTTTTCGGTTGAAAGAGGATTGGCGTTATAAGTATCGTTAATAATTATTGAATCTTTAACGCCGAAGACGACGTTGCCCCGCCCGGGCAAGGGCTGGTACCCTTTGAGTGCTTTTATAATCGTTTCTCGGTCTATCCCCAGGAGTTCTCCGATGAGAATGGATGGCAGAACCGCCAGAACATGCTGTTCGCCCAATGCCCCAATTTCATATGTTGTTGCAAGGTTTTGGTGTTCGACGGTAAATTCCGTACCGTTAGACTGCAATTTGTAGCCCGTCAACCTCGCGTCACACCTGGCACTAGAGCCAAAAAATTGAACTTTAACCGCCAAATTCAACTGGTTGACACTCCGTTTAAGGGGGATGTCATCACCATTGGCAATCACCGCTCCGTTATGTGGTAAATTGGTGGCAATCTTCAGCTTCTCCACGATTAATGCTTTAGGCGATGGATAATTTTCCAGGTGAACCGGTGCAATGTTGGTAAGAACCGCGATGTTTGGCTTGATAATATCTAAAAGCTTATCCATATCACCCGGGCGGTCGACGGCGTATTCCAAGACATAGGCGCCCTTAGGCGGGAGCTGGCGCGCGCGCCACCAAGCGCCAATGAGAACGGCGGGATACTGCCAAGCTGTTGGTACTTCCTTGTAGCCCAATAGCGCTAGTGGCAAGCCGATTTCGTTGTTGAGATTGCCGCTCGAAACCAAGCAATTGTCGCCGAAGGCGATTTTAAGCAGATTACCGACGGCTTCTTTGGTGCTGGTTTTGCCGCTCGAACCAGTTACACCTACGATAATAGTTGACGGCGGCAGTTTGGCGACCATTTTTTTCGCCGCTGCCCCCAAAAATCGCGCAACCATCCTTAAAACGCGTTCTTTCATATCTTTATTATACCTAAAAAAACCACCTTAAGCACAATGGGTATGGATGGGCTTGACGGGAGGATATATATTATGATACTGTTACTTACTAATCGTATCTTAACAATATTTAGAAACGGCAAACTGAATTTAACTTAATTGAATTCAGCTTGCCGTTTCTTACCGGCTTAAACAGGCATCTACGTATGATGTCCAGGCAAAGGAGATGATCGAGTTGTCATGTAGAAAAGGTGCACGTTTCTCGGATAGACAAGAAGCTACCAGGATTCTGGTTGATCATGGGTTATCCGTGGTAACTACGAGGTATGGCACCTTGGGTCTAATACCTCGCGACTACCACAATCCCCAACATACACTGTCAGTACTCTTTGGTGTTCGGGAAATCGGAGAACGCGCGGTAGATAACACAAAGATCCACTCCAGAGACATCGAACTGCTTGAGGTCGCGGCAGCTTTCCATGACATTGAGCAGGATATGGGGAGCGGTGCGAACGAAACACAGAGTACCCAGATCGCCACTCATATGATGACACAAACCGGCTGCTTTGAGGATGACGAGATCGACTTGGTTCGGGCGATGATCTTGTCGACCACGGTCAACTTTGACACGGGTTTCCTGAAGCAACTCGTGCTTACCCAGTTCGGTTACCCAACCAGCATCATGGCTGACGCCGATCTGGCAACACTCGGCGCTTCGACATCTGTCTACTGGGATGCGGCAGAGCGCCTTCTCTTTGAACTCTCTCGGACACGCGAACCGAGCGTCGAACAACGGCGCGCGTTTCTGGAGAATCAGGTTCTCCTGCTCGAAAACCACAGGTTCTTTACAGAAGAGGCGACCTCGCTCTACAGCCACCAGCCAGCGAACCTTGGCTCCACACGTGATGCTCTGAGAAAGCTCGCCTAAACCGGCCTCGGGAGCGACTTATACCCGGTCACTCCTTCACACCCCCCGTTTGGTTTGAGTAGCCGTCAAGGCGAAAGAATCGGCGGGGGTTTCCGTTTTTTTATGATATGAAATAGTTCTCGGATTATCTCGAACAATATTACTATGCGAGCTTGTCGAGAACTATCGCCCACAGCACATAACCTTCTCATTACTTGACAACCAGATTAGAGTGGTGATATTGTTATCTATTAATCGTATCTTGACAATTACTGGAGGCGGCAAATTGAATTTAATATTATTGAATTCAGCTTGCCGTTTCCTATCGGCTTAAACCGGCATCTATGTATGATGCCCCAGACAAGGGAGACGATTAAGTTGTCAGGTTCAACGAGAATGCCTTTCTCGGATCGGCAAGAGGCCATCCAATCCCTAGTCGATTATGCGATAGCTGAGGTGGATCGGAAGTACAACTCCGATGGTCCCACTCACCTCTACTATCACAGTACACGCCATACGAAGTACGTTCTCGAAGCTATTCGAAGCATCGGCGAACTCGCGGTAGAGAACATGAGAATCAGCTCCACCGACATCGGACTGCTTGAGATAGCGGCAGCGTTCCATGACATTGAACAGGGCCTGGGAAGTCGTGCGAACGAAAACGCGAGTGCTCGGTGCGCCGCCAATATGATGGCAGGAACCGGGCGTTTTAAGGAGGGCGAGATCGACTTGGTTTGGGCGATGATCTTGTCGACCAAGGTCAGCTTTGACAAGGGAATCCTGAAGCAACTCGTACTAAGCCAGCAATACGGCTATCCAACCCATATCATGGCTGATGCGGATCTGGCAACTCTCGGCGCGTTGATGGTTATCTACTGGGATGCGGCAGAGCGTCTTCTCTTCGAACTCTCAAGGACGCTCGAACCGAACATCGAACAACGACGCGCATTTCTGAAGAATCAGATTCGTCTGCTCGAAGACCACAGGTTCCTCACAGAGGAGGCGGCCTCGCTCTACGGCAACCAACGAATGAACCTGGAGTTCACGCGCAAGCTCCTGGAGGAGCTCGACTAGACCCGCCTCATATGTGGCTTATAACCACAAGCCGCTCTCTCACGACACCCTCGAGTCTCTGGCAAATACCCACCGCTAGAGACTCGTTTTTTATAGCATTTATAATATAATTACTTCTTATGTATTGACTTTTTCGATGATTATTGCGTACAATATAAATTGCACCCAAGAAAAAGCCTGGGTGGCAGGAAGGGATGATCGTTATGGACCATAGCGATCGTACAGATCGGAATCACACTCATGTCCAGTGTGCTCATGGTAGATGTCAGAATCACGACCCGGAGTGGGTATCCATCGACAAATCTGTCAGGCCAAATCCATACTTCTTCGGGTTGGTGAAGACTAGGTGGTTTGACCGATGTTGCGGCAAACCGATGGAAAGTTTGAAGAAGGTGGATGTGAGACGGTGCACGAAGTGTGGACGCCTGAAGGAGTTTGTCATAGACAACCGCATGGCGAAATGCCTCTGCTGTGGCACGCTCGTCACTTGCTCGCCGCAGGCTTAATGGGTACGGTTGGGGGACCGTTATCTAAGTCGTAATGATTTCGACGATTTAGTCCCCCCTCCCGAGTCATAAGTTCGCACGACCGCTTGAGCCTCTAGCGCCGCAAGGTGTCAGGGGCTCGTTTATTTACTATCGTGTTTTTATTTTGCAATACAATTGATTGACTTCTACCAATAAAAAATATATTATTTCAAGTGCGTGGTACGTTTACAGACTACCTCTTAGACGGCGATAAGCTCGCACGAGAGGATGATGGCACCATGGAAGTCACGTTCTTCGGAACAAGGGGTTCGTCACCTGTAGCTGGTCCGGAATACATCGGGTTTGGCGGCAACACAACATGCCTTCAGATTGAGTCGGGATGTCTGCCGCAAAACTGTGGTTTGGTGATAGATGCGGGGACGGGGTTTCTGCCAATGAGCTCCGTGCTCCTCAAGCGAGGAATCATGGCTCTCACGGTTCTCTCGACTCACTATCACCATGACCACACTCAAGGAGCCCTACTGAGCGCTCTCACCTTTTCCAAAGGGGTGAGAATAGCTTGGTATGGTCCCGAGGAAGATGGCATCGGTCCAGCTCAAATGCTGGCGCATGTGATGAAGCCACCCTACTTTCCGGTGGATTTTGCCGAGGTGGCCTCGCACTTCGCCTGCAAGGGCATCTCTCACCCGTCATGCAAGGTCATTGCTATTCATCCCGAGGGAGGTCTTAAGTTGTTCTCGGTAGATGAGTTGGAACGACTCGAGCAAAGGGAGGCGCCGCAAGTGACCATGGGCGGGAGCAGGTACCCGATAGGAGAGTGCTTGATTATCCGGATGTTAAAGACCAACCATCCGGAGCGAACCATCTCCTACCGCTTCGAGGAGAGACCGACCAGCAAGGTTTTTGTGTTCCTCACCGACCACGAGAACCTCGACGGAATGCCTCGATCTCTTGAGGGTCACTTGAGGGGAGCCGATCTGCTGGTGATGGATGCCCAGTACGGCCGTGCCAAATACGATACTGCTACGGCAGGTTTCGGACACGGCACACCCGACTATTGCGCGAGAGTTGCACATCAAGTCGGCGTTGCTAGGTTAGGGCTAACGCACCATGATCCCCTTTCCTCCGATGAGGAGATCGGCAATATCCTCAAAGAGGCAGGGCAGGCAATCGCTATGAGTGGTTCGAAGCTCGAAGTGTTCGCCTGTGCTGACTACCTGCGAGTTGTGGTGTGACAACCACCAATTCGCCCACCTACTAGCGCACGTCGCCTAATGTAGTCTGAATAAAACACCACGCAAACCGGCTGCTCTGCCAAGAGCAGCCACTTTATTAAACAAATTTGGCATCAAGAAAATTACTACTTTGCGCTGACACTTACTACTTTACATTACAGGTATTACGCAATACTATTCCCTACGCTAACTGGCTTGACAATCAGGTTAGGTGAGGATATTCTTATCTATTATAGGACATTGACAAATTAACCTGTTGGTTGCCGCTTTCAGTATGCAAGTTTGTGCATTGAAAGCGGCAACCAACGCTGGAGTCCAGCTCGATGCGAAGGGAAGGTAGCCAATAATGGCCTCGAGAATAAGAGTGGAGTTTCTCGTAAGAAGTAGCATCATCTTGGTTCCCAACTTGACGGTGGACTACGACTAGACCCCTGCCGATGCGATGAGTGGACTGCCCGACAACAACCCCGTTTCCATGGACTACTATACATGCCATCCCGATCTTTGGAATGGTGGGAAGACGGGTATCGTGAGGGGCAGTATCCCTCTTTTCTGTTCAAGTCAGCAGTATTCAATTACTACTGGTCGCCAAACACTTATCGATCAGAACATTGGCTGTGCCGTTCCAGCTGACATCGTACCCTTCAAGGAAGATGATGTTCGCCAGATGCTCATAGGAAGAGGTATCACGCACATCGTCAGCATCGAAGGTAGTGAGGGGGATTTAAATCCCTCCGGTCGTTTCTGTATTCTCGGACTTTGTACAGAATTCCTTGGCTTCGGAAGGGGTAGATTCGAAAGGGGCAACTGGCCGAATCTCTTTGCTATTGCCGGTTCCCCACAGCGTCATAGGCGCATCTAGCTAAGACCTAATGTCGCCTCGCACCCCCGTGTAATTTGAGTAGCCGTCAAGGCGAAAGAGTCGGCGGGGATTTCCGTATTTTTATTATATTTTGCTCATGTCATTCCGTACTGATTCGCTTCCAGCGAAACAAGATACGGAATCCAGGCCTGGATACCGCATCTGTGTGCGGTATGACACGAGATTGCTTCGGCCTAATAGGCCCTCGCAATGACAGCAATTTCATATTATCGAGATCCTTCATCACTACTGTGAGTTCAGGATGACACCACAGGGGCTGTGCCACTTGTTACTTCCGAAGTAGGCCGCCCCACTCGACGAGTGTGAAGCCGACTCTCGGCATCTTAATAAGTGATTGCGGCGTAATCCTCTCTGGCGCATTCAACCCCACGAAATCAAGAAAAACGCGGATGCTCGTGTCGGGTTTCGGGTTGACCGCCAGCGGCGCCAGCTCATCCATCTCTTTGTTTTGAAGCCAGGTTAAGCGAGTGTACGGCGCTTTGGGTATCTTGGGCAGCCAGAACTCCAGAAAATCACCGACCTCCCGCTCATTTAGCCCAACGTAAGCCAAATCTTCTCTGATGGCGTTTTCAACCTGGCCTGTCGGAACCACGCGGCCTTGGGTGATGGTGGGGTATTCGCCCCAGCCCAGCCCTTCCCAGAACAAGTTGGGATAGGATTGGTTGCCAACAAGCAACTTTCCGCTCGGTTGGGCCAATACATCCCAGCCGGTGCCGTAAACCGGCTCCGATTTCGTAATATTTGCGCCGACTTTCACCGACACGCGGGTATCTTTGATCGGGTACAAGTAAACAACCGGCTTACCGCACTCCGCCATGGGCCGATATTCTTCCTGCTGGAATACAATCGCATTACCGTAATCGTCTATCCAAGCCACCACGCCGATTTTCGTGACAAATTCGGCAATGGGGATAAGCTGACTCTCATCACGGCCGATTTTATAAGATTCATAACCGAGCTCGGCCAGCGAATCGGTCGAAGCCAGGGGAGCGTAAAGTTTGCTGTCGCTCGTGGCGGTGGCTATGACTTTATCACTGGTAAGCGATGTCTTGTCGCCAAAGGTCGGCATGGCGCCGACTCCCAGTCCGCAACCACCCGCGGGCAACTTGCCGAACGACGCCTTCGAGCCGGTCCCCTTCCACGTCACCTGGAAAACACCGTCATCGGTCATAAATTGCGGTTTGGCTTCGTAAACCATCCTCGTGCCGTCGTTAAGTTTGACGAAATAATAACCGCTTTGGAAATTTTTTATATCACTTGTGCTTTCACTTTGATACCAATACAAGTTTCCCCACTTGGTTTCCTGGACTAATTTCGCGGTACCGGATTGCTTATCGCTCTCGGGAATACCTGTGTTATTCTGTTGGATGAGGTTGGTCTGTCCCTTACTCATTAGTTTATCAGCGAGGAGCGATTTGAATATCGTTTCCGATTGACCTACGCCGTTCCCCGTTTCATATCCGTAATTTTCGCGGTCTATAGCATCGCTATTCTGGTTTAAGCGCAGGTACTGCCCGTCTTTTTTTATAAAACGGTGGATTGCCAAACCGCCCAGCTCGAAATTGATTTGAGCGACAATAATATCACTGCCAGCTGCCGTTGTGCCAACCTTATAATAAACCGTATTGTCAACCATAGGATTCTCGCCCACCGCACTAAAGAGTTTCAGGTCGGCAAGTTTAACCGGCGTAATCCAAGTTACCCCTTCGTCAACAACTTTTTGCACCTTGCTAGCCGCGGCGGTATCGGCGCTGTCCAGTGTCGGCGTGGACTTAGTTTGGCTCGCCTGGCGATTCTTGTAGTATTTGTAGCCGAAATATCCTCCACCGCCCAACACGCCAAGCGCCAGGACGATAATTAGAACAATGAGCCAAACTGCACCAGCGCGCCTTTCTTGCAAAAAGTTCATAACTCTCCTCCTTATTGTTTGTTAATAATATGATACCACTTTTCCACTCGTGTATCCTGTTGTAATAAGTAGTAAGTTGTAGTACAAGCTTCAGCTTGCTTCGGACACGATAAATCGTGGCTTACAAAACCAATAATGCTTTGCCCAAACTCAAAAAACTGAACCTGCAAATTGCACACTTCGGAAGTGTGCAGGGTTATTATTCGACAAAATATCCCAGAATGTAGCTGACGTTTTCGGCCGGCGGGGTGTGAAATTCCGCGCTGGCGTCATTGCGCTCCACTAGTTGAAAGCGCCAATTCTTTTCAGCCGCCCAGCGGGTAATGAGGTAAACAATTTGCGGCGAGTCGGCTTTAACCTGCCACGCGATGCTTGCATCTCGCTCGGACAAAGCCCGAAGGGCGGCTTTGTCTTGCTCCTGCGCTACCTCACTTGAGACGTAGTGCGAAAAATCAACCGACGCTACCACCAGACACTCGACGCACTGCGACTTAAGACCGTCATAAAGTTTATCGATAACTGCTTGTTTTGTTCCCTCGTGAATCATAAGCGCGGAATATTTCGCGCCCGGGAAAAACCGGTACAACTCGGGCAGAAGGTTATTGATACCGTGTTCGTTCAAAAACGAATTTCCGTCGGCATCGACACTGACCGCCCCGCCGAGACCTTCGATGGCCGCGCCGTCACCACGCGCGATGCCTTCCGACAACCGCCAATCCTTGGCGGTGGCGATTATGTTCCCTAAACCCGCCTGATAATGATTGACCGAGAGAATGATAATGGATTTTGGCTCGATCTGCTTATCGAGTTTTTGCAATAGAGCGGTTCTTTTCGGTTTGGCGCCGTCAAAATGCGGCAGGAGAACTATGGGGACACTATTGATTCTGACTTGTCCCGCCACGTCGAAAACCATCCAGGCTAGCAGTGTAATCGCTAGCGCGACTAATAGACACTGCCAGTTTCGTTTGCCCATGAATAGACCTTATTATCCATTATTGTCATTGCGAGGTAATCCGAAGCAATCTCTTGCGCACCCGGATTGTCCGCCAGACCTCGGCTGGCCTGTCGAGACGGGCCGCGCCCACGATCGTAACCTATCGGGGCTCGCAATGACACTAGCGGTAATAATTTGTTAAGAGCCACTTGGCGATGGTGCCGAAGGCAGGCGCCGCGCTCGACTCCGCCCATTCCACGTTACTGGGATTATCGAGCTTAACCAGCATAACAAATCTCGGGTCGTCGGCGGGCGCGAAGCCGGCAAAGGAGCCAATGTGTGTGTTTTCTTCATAGCCAGGTCCGTTCTTTTTGGGTATTTGCGCCGTGCCGGTTTTACCCGCCACCC
>DATEBX010000074.1:0-3039 GCA_035287145.1 Patescibacteria group bacterium
GGCATTGCGAAAAATTTTAACGCCGCCTTTTTCAAGGGCGGATTCCACCATCCGCCCGGACGGCCCGTCAAGAATCGGGTCCCAATAGTGCGGTTCGCGGATAACGAGGGAGACAGAAAGCCCTGCTAAGCGCAGCATCTCACACATCTCGAAACTTACGAATCCCCCGCCGATGGCAACTGCGCGTTTTGCGGTCTTTACCGCATCAATTACGGCCTTAGCGTCATCAAGCGTTCGAAGATAGAAAACCCCGCGCTTATCGGCGCCCGGCGCCTCCCAGACGCGCGCCGATCCTCCGACAGCCAGCAGAAGTTTTTTATATTTAAGATTCGTGCCGTCATCAAGCGTTACGATTTTACCGACGCTGTCCAATTTGATAGCTTTTTTGCCCGAAAGAAGTTGAATATTTTGGTCTTTATACCAAGCTTCAGTTTTTAACCAAATTTGGTCGAATGGAATTTTATCAAGAAAAAAATTCGGCTTGGAGAGCAGAATCCGCGAATAAAAGCGATGCGGCTCGTCCGAAACAATCGCGATGCTTCCATTGGAATCGTTTTTTCGAATCGTCTCGGCCGCCGTGGTCCCGGCCACGCCCCCGCCGATGATGAGATAATTTATTTCTTCCACAAATTAAACTATAGAAATGGTCTCGCCGTAAATTCCGTCACACTACATATGCTTTTGCCGACGAACTCTTACCTCGCTAGTATATTCTAACCGAAAGCTTCGCCGAAACAAACGACGGTGACGCAAAGGGCAGAACCGCTTGACCTTTTTCCTTGAAGCGCTTTAATGGCGACAGTCCTTTTCACATAACCTCCTCTTTAGCTGGAAGTGTCTTCTGCTGAATGTATTGAAGTACTCGACCAAAAGACCCTTCCACCCTGAAAAGGAGGATTGACAATGTTGACACGGTTGAAACTTGGCGCAGTAGCACTGCTCGCCCTCGTCGCGGTCACATTCGGCGTAGTGGGACTTTACACCTTCCTCTACGCGGACAACTTCGTGATGTACAAGGTCTTCATGAATGATCCGTACTACGCCGGCAATAACGATTATCAGCGGGGAGCCGCGCTCCATGACCACTGGCGGAAACTGGGAGCGATCTACCTTCTCATCGCAGGAATAGCCGGCTTCGCGGCTAACCGTCTCTGGCGAGGAGGCCATGGAGGAGACCAAGCTCCTTTCACGCAAAAAGCACTGGCCTGCTTCGATCGCCTCATAACGGCCGTTCTCCAGCTCGCGTATGATAGCCACGAACCGGGTGGGGATGGCGCCGCCAGCGAGTGGCACTATTACCACTTTGGGCCGCGATGCGCCATCATCCGTGCCAATGGCTCCATGGAGATCGGAAGCATCTTCGAGGTCGTGCACCGCTATGACGCAAGCGGAAAACTTCTCGCCCGGCGGTCGCGGTGGAAACTGCGTCGCTTCCCCGGCAATCGGTTTATCTTCGGGACCAAGAAGGTGCGCGAAGCGTATCGCAACTCTCCCCAGTACGATCCTTACCCCTTTGGGGGATTCGTCAAATACTAGCCCGTGTTCTGGCCAATGACTTTTACACCCCAGGAAGGAGGCAACGGTGTCCGAGATTATATCGCCGTGCAATGGCCTGGCGCGATGTTTCCGCCACCTTCACCCGCCTGGATGCGGGCGGATCGTGTGGACGGCGCGAGAAGAGTACGCCATACGCCAGGAATACAAGGCGAGGCGTCGCCGTCTCTGGCATAAAGTCCGCGAGCACTATCGGATCGGCGTCAAGTGGGGACTCGACCCCATCCCGCCTCGGTACCATCTGCAAGCGGTTCTACTTATGGAGCAGGCGCGTGGCGAGGCAGAACTGTTCCGTAGAATCGAAGAGAGGCAAGCCGCCGCATCAAAACGCGCGTAAGCAGCCGCCAATAAACGCCGCCCAACTGTAACGCTAAGCCGAGCTTAGCTCGGCGAAGCCGCCCACGCAGTTTGGGCGGCTTCTTCTTTTTTATAAAGTCTTCTGTATTTCCATGAACAAATAAGTAAAAGTTTATCTTAACAATTTACCTACAATCGTGAGTAAATTGTTAAGATACACTTAAATGGATTCTATGATTCCAAAGTATCATATCAACCTTCCTTTTAGCGTTGAAATTCCAACTATGTTCTACGGGATAACCCAACTTGTAGCTGTTACTAATTGCTTTATTGCCGCCAATGAAGAAGCCAATATGTTTATGAATGCTATTGTTGCCAAAGTCCATTTTCTCCCAAATCAAAACACTCCCAATCTTAGGCTTCTTAATCTCTTTCCAACCAGAATCCTTTAAATCTTTTATAGTGGAATCAACTGTTCCGTGAACTCCTATGATAAACTTAAACAAGACTAAAACAGATGAAACATAAAAGGCACAAGAAAGTTCCCCGTTTCGCATTATGTCAGCCTTCTTACCGTCCACCTTTGCATAAAAATTACGAAACAACTTTGAGCCCGCGCTATTTCTGATGACGGCCAGGTAGGTATCGAAAATTAACGGCATTATCTTTCGTTTGTGTTTTGTGGACATATTATTGTTTGATGGTTTGTGCTATTGGAAGCTAAATGGTGATTATTCCCCAACCTCTTGACAAACTATGTGCATTTGCTAACATCATGGCATTGCTATGAAAAAGCACTTCGTACGGGTTCCGTCCCTACGCGGTGCTTTTTCTTTTTGCCAACTTGTCTTTTAGAGTATAGAGAACGGCACAACTTGGCATAAGTCGGTCGAGCTTAGGTAGGGCTAGTGTTATCTTATCAATGTGAACTAACTTACAAATGCTTATATCTTAAGTCCCTCAAAATATCCTGCAGCTGAATCTTTAGTTGCCCACGCCCATTACCTCCTTTTAAGTACTTCTCTCTACGTTTAGCATCAGACCAACGAAGATACGCTTCGTAGTAAATCAAGGCTAGTGGTTGTCGGAATTTAGTTGCGAGAGACTTGCCGCTTTTATGCTCGCGGATACGCTTCTCCAGATCGTTGGTATAGCCAATATACAATTCGTTATCTTTCTTACTGAATA
>DATEBX010000075.1:0-3012 GCA_035287145.1 Patescibacteria group bacterium
TTAGACCCGAGCCGCGGCGATGCGTATGGTTGGCTAGCTGCGTCAGTTGTCCTAGCCCTGCGCGAGTCTCGCCAGGTATTCCTTTCCCTTGCCCACATTTGTGTTAATGGGGATCTCGCTCTGGCAAAGTGGACATGCTTCCTCGGGCCACGATTCGAGGTCGATGTTGAGAAGGGCGTGGAGTTTGGGTACTCCGCCAAGATCTTTGGCGGTGACACGACCTCTGTTGCAGAGCGCACCTACGCCAATCACATTACCGCCGTGTGCTCGGACTGCCTCGACCACTTGTCTGGCCGATTTTCCAGTGGTTAGGACATCTTCACCCACAAGGACATCAGAGTCGGGGATGATTTCCTCATAGCCGCGCTTAATGACGAAACCGCCATCATCACCCTTGTCGGCGTAGAGGCTAAGCACTTTGCGGTCTAGGAGCGTTGTAAGGTGGTCGGCAACCCATTGGGAGAGGATAACTCCGCCAACCGCAGGGGCAATCACTACCCTTCGCCGTGTGCCAAGCTGAAAGATAGGACCGAAGATGTAGGTGAGCTCCCAGCATAGTCTCGATATTGTGCCGGTGTCGGGGTAGATCGCATCCTTGTTGACATAGGTATCCCCATGTTTGCCGGAAGCAAGGACAAAATGTCCCTGGAGGATGGCACCGGCTTCGATCATCACTTCTTGTACTTCCTGCTCTGTCACTGCGCGTCATCCTTTCGTGGTGTCGTCGAAGTTCTGGTCGAGTATCCGGTTGATACCGTCATGCATGACGGATGATAAGCGCTTCTCCGATCTCTTCGGCGATGAGCTTGGCAGCCTCGACCGGAGACTTATGCTTGGTGATGGGCCGGCCGATAACCAGATAGTCAGCGCGGGCAGCGATTGCATCCGCCGGAGTCATGACTCGCTTCTGGTCGTTAGTGGCTGCCCACTCGGGGCGAACACCAGGCGTTACCTTCTTCAGGCAAGCTAACTCCTCATACTCACCGAGAAACGCGAGCTCTTTTGGTGAGCAGATGATCCCGTCAGCGCCCGTCTCCGCGAGCATTTGGCTGAACTGGAGCACCTTGGGCCCCGGTTTGTCCCCAAAGATGGAGATACATTCTGCTTCATCGATTGAAGTCAGAACGGTCACGCCAAGGACTTGCGACTCACCACGATTGGCAACGGCGGCCTCGACCGATTCCCGTCCAGCCGATGCGTGGATGTTGAATGCCCAAATGCCGAGCTCAGCGACTGCTTTGGCGGCGGCGGCGACAGTATTGGGAATGTCGCAAAACTTCCCATCGTAGAAGACCTTACCGCCGCATGAATGAACTGCCTTTACTGCTTGTGGGCCACCGACGGAGCTGATCAGTTCCAGGCCAATCTTGAAACAGCCGACGTAGGGAGCGAGCTCCTCAACGAGGCGCATCAATGCATCGAGCGTGCTGACATCGGCGGCCACGATGATTCTGTCACGAGGATCGTCCGACACCGGTCATCACCCTTCTCCGTGTTGTAAAATGGCAGGTCAATCCGAAGGTCGGATTGATTGCAAGGTCAATTTATCACAAGAACAAGAATAAATCAATACTCCGAGTCCTAATACTTAACACTTAATACTTAATGCCTTACTTTGCCTACCCCGTTATCCTTGCCCACGGTCGCTGGTCACGCTTGAGATTTTTGAGCGGAGTGATGAAGCGGTCGGGGCGGCGAAGAAATATCACGGTCGCGTATTTGCTTCGCGCTTTGGACTGCCAGTACTTGTCCGGCTGAATCGCTTCGCGGCCGTATTCTTGGCGCAGGCGGGCGATTTTTCCCGCGTCCAGGTTACTGAAGAATAGCACATTATCAATCTCGGCTTGGCCGGTAATGAGCCCGTGCGAGCCCTTAAGGAGTACGATATCGCCGCGAGCAACGCTTTGGTAGGGCTCTTGGCGCGTTTGACTGAAACGAATTTCTATCGTTTTCTTGCCCCCCAGAACTTGTTCAACGGTCTTTGGGCTAGAAAAAACCGCCAAATGTGTGGACATAATAGTTTATAAGGTTCTTAAAGTTTATCAGGTTTATAAGGTCTGAAACTTTATGAACTTTAGAAACTTTATGAACTTTATGAACAAATGCGAACTTTATAACCTTATGAACTAAGCCGTGCTTCGCCTGCCGAGCCGAAATCTTTTATGCGAGCTTCAACAACTTTTTGGACGGCGTCTCGGCTGGCGCCGATAATGGCGCGCGGGTCGGTTTCTCGCGGGTGCTTTTTAGCAAACCCGGCGTTGGCTTTGGCAAAAGTTTGGCGCAACTCGGTATCAATATTTATTTTAGCGACACCCATACTAATAGCTTTTTTGAATTCCTCAAGTGTTGAATTGCTTGAGCCGTGCAGAACCAGCGGAATGGCGACAAGCTTGGCGATACTCTCCAAAATATCAAACCTTAATTTCTCGCCTTTGATTTTTTCGCCGTGGACATTGCCTATGGCTACCGCCAAACTGTCGCAATTGGTCTCATTAACAAAATCGGCTGCTTGCTCTGGGTCGGTGTATTCCATTCTACTCTTGACATAATCTTCTCGACCGCCGATAGCGCCAAGCTCGGCCTCCAAGCTCATGCCGGCCCTATGGGCAAGTTTTACCATTTCCGCCGTCAGCTTGACATTTTCTCCAAAGCTTAAAGCCGAGCCGTCAAACATTATTGAGGTATGAAGTCCCAGCTTTATCATTTGGCGCACCAGTTCCGGTTCTTTGCCGTGGTCAAGATGAATTACGACCGGACATTTACTTTTTTTACCGAGTGTTTGGATAATTCCCAGCAACTCTTCCGCTCCCGCGTACTCAAGCGCCTTGGGTGAAGTTTGGACTATGACGGGGGAGCTAAGTTTTTCCGCCGCGGCAATGATAGCTTGGGTAAATTCCAAGTCGTTAGTATTGAACGCGCCCAAGGCATAACCGCCGCGTCGGGCGTTTTTAAGAAGTTTTTGACTTGAGACCAGCATTTTCCTCCAATGCGACTAACCCCGGCAGTTTTTTG
>DATEBX010000076.1:0-24407 GCA_035287145.1 Patescibacteria group bacterium
TTCCCTGGCTTCTTCTTTGACGCGCTTTTCCTGTTCGGTGACGCTCGTTTTGTACTTTTCCCGCATCTTGCCATTGGCGCGCGCCGTTATTTTAACTTTTTTTTTCAATACTTGACCTGCCGCTTCCCCGATTAACTGGGCGCTTTTAGCGGCTTTGACTTTTTCTTCCCAGAAAGGATAAGGTACCTCAATTACCAGCTCGTCGCCAGTAAGTTGTGCGTGCGACTGGTTTAGCAACCCCGCCAGCGTCGTATTCTTAACTTTTACTAGAGCGATGATTTCCTGCCATATCATCTGCTCAAGCGGCGATTCATCAGCCAGGTCTTGGGATTTAGGTATTGGGTTTTTGGTTTTAGGAACTAGGGTCTCGGAAGCTAATTGAGCCTCTGAAACATTATTATTTTTTTCTTTGTTATTTGGATTTTGGATTTGATTTGAAATTGGAAATTTAGATTTTGAAATTGTATTTGAATCGCCGCGATTCAAAAATTCCACCATTGCCGCGACAATCGGCACATCGGGCAAAGTGGCGGTTTTGAGCTCGCGCTCGGCGCGCAGCAGAACATTAATAAGCGCCACTATTTCGCTTTCTTGGGTTAAACTTGCCAACTTTGCCAAGCGCTTGACGTCTTCGTCGGTCAGGTCAGCCGCCACCGCTCGGGGGGCGATGATATAAAACAGCAATTGGCGACAACGTTCCAGCAAATTGGTGGTCAAATACTTCCAGTCAATGCCTTGGTCGCTTAATTTGTTGAGAGTCGTGAGCGCTGGCGTTTTGTCGTAAGCCAAAAGTTGTCCAATGAGCTGCCAAATAAGCGGGTCAGCAATGAGTCCCAGTTTGGCGCGGACATCTTCAACGGTAATGCTCCCTTCGTAATCGGCGGCGATTTGCCCGAGAAGTGTTAGGGAGTCGCGGTACGCGCCGTCGGCGGCGCGGGCTATGAGCGCCAGCGCTTCGCGGTCGGCGCTGATTTTTTCAGCGCGCGCCACTTTTTCCACAAGCTCGAGCGCGGAGCGCAGAGTCGCGCGCCGAAAGTCATAGCGCTGGCAACGGGAAATAATCGTCGGCAGAACCTTATGACCCTCCGTCGTCGCGAGGATAAAAATCGCGTGCGGCGGCGGCTCCTCCAGAGTTTTGAGAAGCGCATTAAACGCTTCTTTGGTGAGCATATGGACTTCGTCGATAATGTAAACTTTGTAGCGGTTGACGGTCGGGGCGAAGCGCACTTTGTCGCGCAACTCTCTGATTTCATCAATGCCGCGGTTGGAGGCCGCGTCAATTTCTAGAATGTCAATGCTTTTCCCCGCGGCGATGGTGCGGCAGGCAACGCATTTACCGCACGGCTTTTTCCCCTCTTTCGCCTCGCAATTAACCGCTTTGGCCAAGATGCGCGCCACCGTCGTTTTGCCGGTGCCGCGCGGGCCGCTGAAAAGATAGCTGTGGACAATTTTATCTTCCTTGACAGCGCGTGCCAAAGTTTTAGCCACATGGTCTTGGCCAATCAAATCATCGAAACTCTGCGGCCGATATTTTCTGTAGAGTGACATAGATTAGTTTATAAGGTTCATAAAGTTACAACAATTACGCACTCAAACCCCATGTCATCGCGAGCCCAAAGGGCGTGGCGATCTGGGCCCAGATTGCTTCAACAATCCTCGCAATGACAATTGCGTAAGTCGTGTAAAGTTAGAAAGCGCGACTACGCATGCACTTCCAACGTAATGTCTAAGAGCTTAATTGTCAAAGATAGATAGCCACCAGAAGTGTGTCTCAAAAGCCGAAAGTTCAGGGTAAAAGAGAACCGTCCCCTTGTCTTGTCCTTGTCCCTTGTCCCTCCCCTATGTTTGCACTTTATAAACTTTAAAAACCTTAAGAACTTTATGAACCTTATGAACCACCGCGCTTTTTATGATAAAATAAGGATGGTTAAGGAGGTTTTTGAGGACTCGCACATCTGCTGGGAGAAACTTTGGGTTTAAGCTGGCTTTAGGCGGCTTGTTTGCAGTACTTTTAGCATTGGCCAATCCCATTGCAACCAAGGCGCAAACCGACGTTATCAATCCCGACGCCCTGGTCGCCGGCCAAGGGTTGCGGCGCGCCGGCGATTTCCTCTATTGGTCGCTGGGGCTTTACCAAGGCAATGAGAACGCCTCTGACTTCTTCAGTAAAGAAAAAGTATCGCAGAGTCAAACCCTAAGGGAAATGTGGTGGTACGCGTTCAAGCTCTGCCTGTTTCTATATTTGGCCGTCGCGCTGGTTATCGGTTTCGGCTTTATCTTTAAGGCCCAGTGGATAGACCGCTGGCGACGAAACTTGCCCTGGCTTCTTGTTTCACTGGTCGGCGCGGCGCTAAGCTACGTCATCCTCACCTTTGTCATGCAATTGGTGGCTAATGCCATGGCAATCTTTATGAAAACTATTAACGCTGACGCGCTCCTGCAGATAAAATATAAGTACAGTGAGGTTCAGGGACTCACCAGCGCCGATATAGGCAAACTCGAGGTTGTCCGCAATACTATTATGCTCCTGCGCATCGCCACCGCTACCGCTTACGCCGTCGGCGGCATCCTCCTCCTGCGCGTTGTCGTCCTGTGGATGCTAACCGTGGTAGTGCCTTTCGTTATGCCGTTTATTGCCTTTCCCATTACCCAGTCACTCGGCAGAATATGGGTGCGCGAGTTTGTCCGCTGGCTCCTGGTTGGACCCCTCATCGCCCTCTTTCTTTTTGTCAGTAATAAGATTTGGACCAGCGGAGATTTTCCCGAACCGCCACCGACAACCAACGCTAATGCCACACAGGAGGGGTACGGATCGGCTACTGAAATTGGCATTAAACCACCATCCAGCAGCGTGTCGTCTTTCGATATCAACACGAGCGCCGGAACTACTGACACCGATTTAACCACCGATTCTTATACAAAGTACATCATTTCGCTCATTATGCTCTGGGTGTCAATTCTCCTGCCGTGGCTGCTGCTGCGTTTTGCCATCAACCTTATGAATGAAGCTTCTGTCAAATGGTACGAGCGGAACCGAGAGTCGTCGTTTGTTAAACAACTGGAGAGGATTATGAAGCCACTGCCGCCAGCGCGCCCGCCGACGGGACCGGCCGGCAGTATGCTGGGACTTAAAGAAAAACTGCTTCTGCCGGCGCGCGAGCTCCACATTGCCCCCGCCGCCGCGCGCCAGGCGCGTACCGCCATGGAGCGTGCCGCCCAAGAGCCAACGCGCGCCGGCGTACAAATCACCGAAGAGATCGCGCGCCAAAAACATTTGGCATCGCCCATCTCCACCACCAATACCTTAAAGCTCGCCGGTTTGAGCCAAACCGGCGATGTAATAGAAAAATTGACTCGCAGCCGCGAGGAAAATCAATCACTCACCGAGCTGACACGGCTCGAGCAGAAACCGACCACCGTAAGTGAGGTAGTAAGTGAAATTGAAAAATTGCAAAAACCGGAAGTTATCAGTAACACCACTGACCGCCAACGCATTAGCGACCTTAAAGACCATCTAATAGTCAACGAAGCCAAGGCGGATCACACCGCTCGGGCAATCATTACCACCGTGAAAAATGATACCAACAAGCTGGCGACCCAAAGCATCAAAGGCGAGATGCGTGAAAAAACCTATACGACCATCAAAGAGAACGCCACCAAGGTCATAGAAAAAGGCGAAGTTACCAATGTCGACGCGCGCAATCAGGTGCAAGAGCTCACTAATTTGATTACCCAATACCAGCAAACTTCCAGCGCCAAGCAAGGTGAGAAAACCAACTTGAGCCAGCAAATTGACCATATGGCCAAAGTGGTCGCCGAAAAAATTGAACAAACTCTCCCGTCCAAGCACGAGATGCAATCCGCCGCCCTGCGCCAAGGAGAAGCGATGGCGCAAGCTATGAATACGCAGGATAAGCGCGAGGAGCAGCGCGCCGGCGCGACATTTAGCGCCCCGGGCGGAGGACTGGCCGCGGGGCTTACGGTGCGGCGCACCGACCCGGGCCGCGCGCTCATAAAGTCCTTGCATTTCTTAAACACCAGCGAGCTCTCATATACCTCAAGTGACGAGGGAATCAGCCGGCTCCTGACAAGCACGACAAACCTCGACGAAGCCGTGCCGGACACCGAAATAGTCAATGATTACGAGGAGTCGCGCGAGCAATGGCTGAAATATTACCGCACGGCCGCGGTGCCGGTGAGCGAGACGATAAAGGACCGCGGTGACTGGCTGCGAAGCCAAATCACCACCCAGCAGGCCGCTCTCGATAAAATCGCCAGTGGGGATTACAGCGCGCGGCGCGAAGGGCTGGACCAACTCTCAAAAATTATGCCGTTCCTACTGATGGGTGATTACTCGCTAACGGAAGTTATCCTGTACCTTAAAGCCAAAATCGCCGCCGCCGAGCAAGTTTCGAAAGAGCAAACCGGCGGTTCCGGAGCGCAACCGCAAGAGCAAGAGGAAGAAAAGGTTGAACTCGAAAGACATAATACCGCCGTATCTAAACCGCTCACGTCAGCCCTTGAAGAAAATCCGTAGTAAATCTGGTATTGATAATATATAGGCAGAGAAATAAATAATTCGATGAATAAGATATTCCTTCGAGCCAAACTAATTTTGCCCGCTCTTGCCGTCGGCGTTCTGCTGTCCGGCTGCGCCCTCACCGACCTCCTGGGCGGTAGTTCGAGCATATGGAACCAAGACGCGCAAGCCCTCAACCAAAAAATCTCTTGCCCTGTAGGTGGTGTTCAGACACCCTCCGCCGGAGCTTACGCCACCCCCACCGCCTCATGGAATCAAAACGATATTATCGAAGTGGCTTTCGACTCAAACGGCAATCCTCAACCTTCGAGCACCAATACTTTTAAATATTTTCGCATAGACCAAGGGGCCAAAGTGCCGGCCTATAAGGTCGATTTCGGCATCTGGACCTACGTCGACAAGATGTGGAACGGCTATATCCCCATCGACCAAACCAAGAGCGCTAACCTGGCCCAAGACACTATGTTCGTGCCCCTCGTTACGGCGGCGCGTAAATTGATGACCAATATCATCACGCCTTCATCACAAAACGCCTCTGTTGCCCGCTGGCCGCGCGCCAGCCAATCGGAAATATACACTATGAACAAGAGTTTTTATTTCGATGCCAACCTTTCCGCCCTTGACTATTACAAGCCCATTAAATGGCCCAATGTGCCGGCGGTAATATTTATCCTCTATTTGCCGGATGGCAAATATGCCCAACTTACTCACGCGGAAAGAGTGGCGCAGATTCCCGACTATCAAACCTCCAACGCTCTTCGTTTCGACGTTTACTACAGCGTTGCCCAATACAATCTGCATTTCAACCAAAAAACTTGTGCCGCCAGCCAGCACCCTCTCAAGCTCACTCCACCCCAACAATTCGCTTACTGCCACGCCAGTCAACCGGCCGCCGGTCCGGTTTCGAAAAATGCTCCCAGCGCTTCGCCTGGCGTTGTCGAGACGGCGTTTAATAACATTAGCAAACTGTCACGATGCCTGCTTTCTACCGATGTGGCTTACGCCGCCGACACAAGCGCTACTCAAGCCAAACCCGCTCCCGTAAAAGGCATATCGTGGTGGTCTCGAGCCATAGCGAAAATTAAATCTTGGTTCGGCATTTCGGCCGATCCCGCCCAAACAGAAGTACCCGTTGCCGAAGGGCTTCCTCTGCCCGCGGATCAAACTTCCGCGGACGTCGCCGAGGGCCTCGAACCGGCGCCGGCGCCGGGAGAACAAAAACCACCGGATTCAAGAACTTATGAGTCGGGAGAGCAGGGTAAAAATCTCAACTTACCCAAACTTCACAAGGAAGAGGTGGCCAAATGCCAAGAAAAGTGCGATTTGGGACCGACTAACATAGAATGGCCAGAAACGTGGAATCCTTTTTGGCTAATGAGTAATAGTAATGATTTCACCCGTGCCGGCGTGGCCTGCTATCCCGACCCCAGCACCAACCCCCTTAGCCCTAAAAAAGCAACCCGCACTGACGGATGCGGCGATGATATTAAAAATAAGTTATGCTACGCCACTACGCCGGATTGTTCTCTAGGCGCTCTAAGATGCTCCACCCCCAGTGATGCCAGAAACGCTACGCCGGCTTTTTCCTGTCTGGGCGACTACTCCGGTCAGGCGCACGAATGCGGCACGGCTCGCACCGAAAAGTGGTGTGCTAACGAAAAAGAGCTTCAGCCAATAAATATTAATGACATTGTCGCAACTTTAACTGTTTTTGATAAACCGGCTTTCAGTTCATTTACTAAACAGTCAATCACCCAACCATGGTCAAGCGATATGTTGAATTTTGACTGGGTCGGCTACCTAACAAACGATGCCAATCGCGATACCCCCAGGGGTTCACCATCCGCAATTTGGCCGACACTGCTCAATGCCGGCAAAGCCGCGTTTGACGGCATATCCTCGCTCTGGAAACCATCGCTCCAATCGGATAAGTGGTCGAAAGCATTAGGGCTCAACGTCAAACCGGGCACAAAATATTATAGCGTCAGCGCTCTTCAGGCCAACCTCGACCCCAATAATCGCGGCGGCTGTTATAACGATTCGACCTTCTATGATTCGAAGGGAACTCAAGACTTTACCGGTATTATGAAATGCGCCTTTGCCCACGCCGAGTATGAAGTCAGCTTCGGCGATAATATGAACAGTTTCGGCGGCAGTGGACGGGGCAATCAGGGCGATGTTATGGGCGAGCTCGGCCATGGGCTTCTGCAAAATCTAGGTCAATATGATCCGGATAAACTCGCAAAATATCTCAAGCAAATAAGCGAGTGGATGGGAAAAATGGGGAATGGTACGCAAAATGCGACGAAAGCTGCCCAAAATGCCGCCCTGCAAGCCCAGTCCAACGCTAACTCGAACCCATACAACCAGCCCAATCCCGGCAGCGAAGGCGCTCATCCTTACCCCAATACGCCCGGCATCTCTGAAAAAGATACCAATATTTGCTACTACACTCCCGAATAGTGCCTGATAAGTTCTCCAAAGGGCTGATATAATAGTTCTAGGAGGCGATTTTGCGACTTCAAAGGTTGGGTAGGGTTTGTTTCCCGATTATTTTTGGGACTATTTTGTCGGGCTGTTCTTTTATCGGTCAAACCTTGTCGCCCAATGATTACTCCGGCAGTTCCCAAACCTGGAACTCTATTCTCGGGGCGGATAATGACCACTTCAAGTGTCCGTTTTACCAAGGTGTCACCAAGGAGAGCGTCGGGCAGGATTCTTACCCGTGGCAACAGGTGAACTTAACTAAAACCATCGATGTTTATTATTATCAAAAAGATAACCGGCAAAAAACCAACAAAAATGTCATTCGCTATTTTAAATACGCCAACGAAGTGCCAATTCCGGCTTACAAGGTTGATGAGGGTATTGAGTCGCACATTGACAACAAATTCCGCGGTTTCCCGCTGGCTAGCAATGAGATTACTAATACCATGCTTATTCCGCTCGTTGATTCTAATGTTGATGCCGCTACCGGCATGAGACAACCGCTGACCGAGGTGTTTAACCCGGACTCGCGCTGGGGAGCGCAAAGCGAAGCCGAAATATATACTATGAATGAAAGCAAATATTTCGGCTTCAAACTACAAGAATTTAAACCGGAGAATAATATTTCAACCGACAATTATCCGGGGGTTATTTACGTGCTTTACAAACCCGACCGTTACGCCCTATACCCGCCGGAGATGAGGACCACCGAGCGCGCCGAATACAAAACCTCAAAGCCCTTGTATTTTGATGTTTATTATTCCGTCGCCAAGTACAATAAATTCTTTGCCAAAAGCTGCGACAAACCGGATACCGGCGGCTTGACGCCGCCGTGGGAATTCGGCGTCTGCCGCTACACCAAAAACGGCACGACACCGACCAATTCCTCCGCCGCCACCGTGCCCGCCGCGCCGTCAGCTGGCACCGTGAACACCGGCGAAAAGATTCCCGACATTGCCGTCACGCCGCGACTTCACCGAACCACTACCACCAAGTGTGTTAGCGGCCTTTCCCACATCGCGCCGCCGGCCGACACCGAGGGACCGTCGGCCAACGAGCGGTCGCTCGAAAGCCAAGATATTGCTCTCGATACCATATTCTCGTGGTACGTCGCACCCAATGTTTATGAAGATGCCATCACCAAGCCCGAGATTACTCAAAAGAGCGTTAACGACCGAACCAAGCTCGGCCTGCTCTACGAATCGATTTGGCCATTGAATGGCATAAGCGGTTTAATAAGCGGCGGTGGTGCCAGTGGTGTTAACTTCACGGCGCCGGGCTTTAATATAAATGAATTTACCGGCGAGCTTAATCTCAAGCTCAAAAACGATGCCGACCCTATCGAGCTATATAACTTGAAGGCCATAACCAGAAATCTCGACCCGAGCGACCAGTGCGATTGCTTCGCCCAATACCCCCGCGCCGACCAAGTTACCGAGCGTTTGCAGTGCGCTTTCAACCACTCAATCTACAAAGTTACTTTCGGCGACATCAAACGGGCATCTAACCGCGAAATTATTAGCGCGGGCGGTACGTTCGGCGAGCGCGACAAAGGCGGGGGAGGCAGCGGCAGGACACTCGCGAGTTTGCTGGGTGAGCTCAAAATAGAAGTGGGAAGAATAGGCATTGGCGGCATAAAGAATCCCCCCGACCCGTTTGTCAACCCGGCGATAGCGAGCGACCCAACCAACAAAACTCCCATCGTGCGCGGCTACGAAAGCGCCCATCCGCTGGTTGACTATAAGAATGCCATCCTCGACTGGCCTTGGTGCTGGTTCACGCCGGAATAAAAAAATTACCTTCCTTGTCATTGCGAGCCCCGACCCCGCTGGGGTCGTGGGCGCGGCAATCTCTTTTTATATTAGGGCAGGTCTTGACATGTTCTAATAACTTTCTATACAATATAAATGTATTAGAAAGAAACTAGAATGTCAAATAGGGGGCAATTATGATCTCAAAACGACAAAAAGAAGTTTTTAGTTTTGTCAAAAACTTCATAAAAAAGAAGGGATATTCTCCGTCTCTCGAAGAAGTTCGAAAGTATTTTGGTTTAGCTTCGGTCTCTACTGCTCATCATCATATTAAAAAACTTCAAGAAGCAGGTTGCTTGTTAAAAGAATATAACCAACCTCGCGGAGTATCAACGGCTGAAGAAAAAGAAATTATTGAAATTCCTCTTGTTGGCACAATTGCGGCTGGTCAACCAATCGAAGCAATTGAAGTGCCCGGACAAACCGTAACCTTATCAAGAGACGAGGTTGGCAAATTCGGAAATTTCTATGCTCTGAAAGTTGTCGGTAATAGCATGATTGATGAGGGTATTTTCGACGGTGATACTGTTGTATTGAGGAAGCAGGAATTTGCTGACAACGGTCAAACGGTAGTTGCGATAATTGATGAAAATAAGGCTACGCTCAAGAAATTTTATCGCGAAAGCGATCGTATAAGACTTCAGCCGGCAAACCCAGAACTATTTCCATCCTACAGAAAAGAAGTTGAAATTAGAGGTATTGTCGTTAAGGTTATTCGAAGCCTCGATTATCCCATCGAGAGAGAAAGTGCAAATGACTCAAAATATCAAAGACGGGTTGACTATTCTTGGGACTTTAGAGGTGAAAAAACAAAATCTTATACTCATGGTTTGCATACCTATCCGGCAATGTTTATTCCACAGGTCGCAAATCGCTTATTACAGAAATATAGCAAACAAGGAGATATAATTTGCGATATTTTTTGCGGTTCAGGAACAGCTTTAATCGAAAGTAGAATACTGGGCAGAAATGCAATTGGAATCGACCTAAATCCACTTGCAATATTTTTAGCTAAAGCGAAAACTAATGAAATCGACCCCCATATACTCCAAACTGAATATTTTGCTTTGCTTGACCGGATCTCGCAAATTAAAGACATCGAGGTAGTTATGCCAAGGTTTAATAATCTTGAGTTTTGGTTTAACGATAAAGTAATTATCAAACTTGCAAAAATCAAGAAAGCAATTAAGGAAATTAAAGATAAAAAAATCCAAAACTTTTTTATGGTTGGATTTAGTGAAATTGTAAGATTTTCATCAAATACCAAAAACGGAGAGTTTAAACTGGTAAGAATGAAAAAAGATAAACTTGATAATCATGATCCAGATGTACTTGGACTCTTTAAGAAAAAAACAGAATCGAACATTGCGGGTATGAAGTTGTATTTCGAAAACATCGATAAAAACACCAAAATTAAAATAATCTTTGGCGACTCTTCGAAAGACAATGGAATTAAGGAAGACTCTATTGACTGCATTATTACATCTCCGCCATATGGGGATAGCCGCACGACAGTTGCATATGGGCAGTTTTCACGCCTTTCGGCGCAATGGATCGATATTTTTGATAATCCGAATGAAGCGTCGGGAGTTGATAATGAGCTTCTTGGCGGACAAAACATTAAACAATTAGACAATCCGCTCAAATCAAAATATCTATCTGACGCGCTGTCAAAAATCGCTATAAAAGACGAAAAACGCGCCAGAGAAGTATTGAGCTTTAATATCGGTCTCAATGACTGCATGAAGCAGGCATATAAAATTCTTAAAAACAACAGTTATTTCTGTTTAGTAATTGGTAATAGGCAAGTAAAACAAGTTCGGATACCAACTGATTTTATAATTGCTGAATTGGGAGAAAATTTAGGTTTTGTTTGCGAAGATATTATTGTCAGAAATATTCCCGGCAAAAGAATGCCTGCAAAAAATTCCCCAACTAATGTCACGGGTGAGTTAGAGGAAACTATGAATAGAGAAAGTATTGTTGTACTGCGGAAAGACTAACCGAGAATTTTTTTATGAGTTTTAAAAAGCTTGAGCAAATCTTTTTTAAATATTCTAAATGCAGAACCGTGATCATGGGGTTTTCCAACCAATTTCCCACTACCATTTACCCCGAGCCTTATGTCATATTTTGAATATTCAATTAGATTCTCAACGTCGATGTCTTTCAAGAGATAAGCCTCTGAGAATCTAAATAATTCCTTCCCGCTTTCTTTTTTGTTTTCAGCCAAGACCAGAATCAAACCATTTCCGATTTTTTCTATTGCTTTTTCTTTAATAAAAGAAATTTCGTAATACCCAATCTTCTTATTACCCTTCTTCAAGTAGACCTTGCCATCTTTATCATCAACAAATAAACAAAAACCCATCGCATTTTTCCCTTTATTTAGGGTTTGCCGCAGGCATTTTACATTTGGGAAGTGCCGATCTGGATAGCCATACTTATTTCTTATCTCTGCATTTGTAATACCTTCGGGCTTCTTCGTAAATAATGTTATCATCGAACCCGTCTTAGCTCTCTGTGACTTCAGCTCCATTCGACCGAAATCGGGTAATGCAATATTGTTTTCTTCTAGCCCCATGAGGTCTTCTAGAGTTTTGCCAATACCCGTATCATGCACTCGATTTGAGGATATCCAGCCAATGGTATTTACTTCTTTGAGTTTGTTTTTAACTTCATTTAACGTCCATTTTTGCATTTTTTACTCCATGAAATATTCTATTGATTTTTTATAAAGTTCGGCAAATTTCTTTAGTTCGGTAATATCGAGCCGTCGTTCTCCTGCTTCAGATTTTGAAACATAAGATTGGGGCTTGCCGAGTTTATCGGCAACCTGCTCTTGGGTATAGCCAGCTTCAATTCTAGCATCCCTCAATTTTTCCGTAATTTTTTTGTGCTCGTCAGAGTAGATGTTGTTTGCCATATTTACCTCAACTATAACCTACGTTATATCCTAAAATAGAATATCCCAAATCAGGATAAGTCAATTTGGAGGTTGAAACCTGCTGGTGAACGCTCGTAGGACGCGAGCGCCATACGAAATAGCTCACTCCACTGGACTTGAACGATAAATTACTCGTGTGGCATAATATAGTGTACTATTATTTTAAGACGACCCTATGTCTAGCTCATTGACAGATAGGTGGAAGAAGATGCCAAGCGCTAATGCAGAATCAGTGGTTTCCTGTCTTCGGCAAGTGCCGCAAGATTCCGTCGCATGGCTTCAAGAACTGCACATCGTCATCAACAAGCCGCGCGAAGTGAAAGTCGCTACAGGTACACGTCATGAGTACACCGTCACCGTCTTCGATACAATCCGCCAGCTTACAGAAGACGAGTTGCTGGCAATACTCCGAGAGGTCCAAGACCACCAAGTGATCCTCTGGATTAAGACCAGTGGGAACTACAGCTTTGGCTATTCCATCTGGCGCCGGCCGGACAACAGAGAGATTAACGACAACGACGATTTCTTGTTGTGGATCTCGCCCGAGCATTTTCCACTGACTCTTCTTTCGGACTTGACGTCGCGGCCGTCGCCGCAAGATATTAATGATGCTGTTTTTTCTTTCATGGAGAAGTATCTTCGAGACGATACAAACTTGACCTTACTTGCTCGTTATAGCTTCAACCCACCGCGCGACCGAGGCTCTTACGAATACTAACAACCATATACGGATACTAGCACAATCAAAAGGAACGGCGCCTGCCGTTCCTTTTTCTTATCTAGCCATTCTTTGGTAAAATGAATTTATTGAAGGAGGACTGTTGCCGACAGGATTTAATCCTGATTTTGAGGTATTGAGTCAGTTGAGCGACCAAACCAGCTCGGTGCTGGGCGCGGCGCGCCAACAAGCCGTCAGCTTGACTCAAGAATATATCGAACCGGAGCTTGTGCTTCGGGCACTCCTTGATGTTGCCGGCGTCGGCCAGGCGCTAAATACCGCCGGCATAGACAGAAATTCGCTGCTCGATATCACCGAGAAAGGCGCCCGTTCGGGCCACGCGGCCGCTGAACCGCGGCTGTCGGAGCGCGCCAAGGAAGGCATTAGCGCCGCTCTCGCCTTCGCCAAAGCCAACAATGTCGCCATCGTCGACCCACTGGCCCTTCTTATCGGCACTCTTGGCGAACAAGAACTGGCCAAAGCGCTCAAAAAAGAAAAAATTGACATTGAGCCGCTTAAAAGCAATATTGCCGCCGCTCTTGCCGAGCAATCGGCTTCTGCTTCGCAAGATACAAGATACCCCACTTCGCTCTCCGAGCTCCGAGGGGCAAGCAAGATACAAAACGCAAGGACAAGCGCCCTTGCCCAATACACCACAGATTTGACCGCTGAAGCCAAGGCGGGCAAAATCGACCCGGTTCTCTGCCGAGACGACGAGATAGCCCGCGTTATGCAAATCCTAACGCGGCGCACCAAAAATAACCCTGTTCTGATTGGCGAAGCCGGTGTCGGCAAAACCGCCGTCGCCGAGGGGCTGGCGCTGCAAATCGCCCAAGGCAAAGTGCCTTCGCTTCTCCAAAATAAAAAAATTCTCTCGCTCGACCTAATGTCGGTGATTGCCGGCGCCAGCCACCGAGGCGAGTTCGAACAACGCCTGAAGAATGTCATAGGTGAAGTCGAAAAAAGCGCCGGCCAAATCATACTTTTAATCGACGAGATGCACGCCTTAATCGGCGCCGGCGCGGCAGGCAGTGGCACGCTTGACGCATCGAACATCCTAAAGCTGCCGCTTGCCAAAGGCCGCCTGCAGGTCATCGGCATAACCACCATCCAGGAGTGGCGGCGCAAGATAGAACCGGACCCCGCTTTTGAACGCAGATTCCAAAAAGTGCAAATCAACGAACCGACCGTCGAGCAAGCCATGCAAATAGTCAAAGGCGTAAAAATTAAATACGAGGAGCACCACGGCGTTAAAATTCCCGACGAAGTTATCGATGAAGCCGTTAAGCTTTCCAAGCGCTACATTACTGACCGCTACCTGCCCGACAAAGCCATTGACCTAATCGACGAAGCCGCCAGCTCCCTCCACCTTCGTAACAGCACCGATGCCGTGACGCCGGAACTCATCCGCCAAATAGTGAGCCAGTGGACCGGCATCCCGGTTGGGCGCCTGACAGAAGACGAAACGCAAACCCTCATCCACCTTGAAGACAAACTGCATGAGCGCTTGGTGGACCAAGAAGAGGCGGTGCGCACCATCGCCGAAGCCATTCGGCGCAACCGCGCCGGCCTCAAAAACCCCAAGCGCCCCATCGGTTCGTTTATCTTCCTCGGTCCCACCGGCGTCGGCAAGACAGAAACCGCTAAGACGCTGGCCGAAAATCTTTTTGGCGACGAAGAGATGATGATTCGCCTCGATATGAGTGAATATATGGAGAAAAACGCCAGCGCGCGCATGATAGGCGCGCCGCCGGGTTACATCGGGTACGAAGAAGGGGGACAGCTCACCGAAGCGGTGCGCAAAAAGCCGTACTCGGTTATCCTTTTTGATGAAATCGAAAAAGCGCATATTGATATTTTCAATCTGTTTTTACAAATCTTGGAAGACGGGCGCTTGACTGACGGCAAGGGCCGCACCGTTGATTTTCGCAATGCCATCATCATCTGCACTTCCAACGTCGGCACCGAACTGATTCAACAAAATGTTAAAGCGTCGGATATCAAGAAAAAAATTATGGACGCGCTTCTCCAGCGTTTCCGTCCAGAATTCGTCAATCGCTTCGATGAGATTATCGTCTACGGTCCCCTGCGCCCCGAAGATATCGCCAAAATCGTCGAGCTGATGGTGGCGGGAGTCGGCAAAATGCTCGCCGAGCAAGGCATCGGCCTTCAGGCTACTCCGGCCGCCAAGCAATTACTTTCGCAAATCGGCTATGACCCTGTCTACGGCGCCCGTCCCCTGCGCCGCGCCATCCAGAGCTACATAGAAAACCCCATTGCCAGCTATATGATAAGCGGCACCCTCAAGAAAGGTGATACGGCACTGGTTGATGTTGGCGCGGCGCAAACCTTCATCTTCCGCCGCATCGCAAGTCAGAGCCAACCCAATACTCCTAACCCTCAAAACCCAGCCCCTAATCCAACAGCCGCTCCCTTCGCTCCTCCGAAAACCGCCGAATCGAGGCCGGAGCCGCCGCCGGCAACCAACGACCAGACGATGGCCGCCTCTGGCTGATGGTTTGTAAGGTTTATAAAGTTTGTAAGGTTTTTAAGGTCTGACGGTTTTGCTTTATGAACTTTACGAACTTTAAAAACTTTACGAACCCAATGAACCTTATGAACAATTCTACTGCTGTTTCTTCATCCGAATTCCTGCGGCGTTTTGCCGCTAAAACCGGTACTACCTTGAAAGACGCCAAACCGATGCTCTATATGATAGAAGACGAGGTCGGCAAGGCGCTAGCGAGCGGCCGAGAGGTGCGTTTTTCCGGTTTGGGCATTATTAAACGAGCGCGCTTTAGCAGTAAAATCCTACCCAACCCAAATAACCGCCAGCAAAAACTCTTGGTGCTTGACCGATATTATCCCCATTTTCGCACCAGCCGAACCTTCAAAGATAAGTTAAGGCATGTTATATTCGGCTCACCCCTGAAAAATTCAACTTATACTCCCAGAACTTCTAATCTCCAGCCCCAAGTCCTAAATCCCAAAACGCCCTACGCCACGCGCCCTGTACCCAACCCAAAAGGTACTCCCATTCCCATTCGTTTTCGGCCGCGTATCCCGCCCCTTCGCCATCGCGCGCCGATGTCGCCTCTTTACCTCGACCTGTCAAAGCGCCAAATGCCCCCCGGCGAAAAGTTACTGCGTAGCTTGCTCCACAGTTTGGGAGCAAGTGATTCTGACTTAAGTATCGACCCGCGACAAATTACTTTTTACTCTCCCGAAAAAAATCTTCAAGCTCTCCCGCCAGCTCTTTACGACATATTAGCGCGCACCTTGCGACAAGCGTTGCCGCAGGCCATAAAGCACCCCCAAATGTGGCGCCTGATGGTTAATTTGCCGCCGAAAATTTACCTGAATTTCAGCGCCGCGCCGGCGGGTAACGGCCAATGGCTCTTTTATTTCCAAAGGCCGCGCCTCAAGCAGAACGACCATCACCTAGTCGAAGTCAATTTGCCTTCCATCGTCAACGCAAAAATCGACGGCCTTTTTGCCAAAGGCGCGGGACGCATCGCGGTGGTAGGCGCTCCCCGCGGCCAGTTGGCGACACTGCGTCGCGTTAAAAAGATATTCGACACCGAAGGGATAAATTATCACTACGCTGTCGAACACCACCACTGGCAGCCGCACGGCCACCATACGCTGGCGCCGCACTTGCGCCAACTGATGAAGGAAACCACCAAGCACCCCATTTTAATTATCGAGCACCTTTCGGCCGCCGATGACTTGTACCAGCTAAACCGCTTTGAGGGCATAGTGCTGGCCGGCTTTGCTTCCAGCGAGCATAGTCGCATCGGCAATACATTGGCCCGCCAGCGCCTGCCTGCCGATTTTTTCGACCTTACTCTCGAAAGCCACACCGTTCCCGCCGTTTGTGAGGATTGTCCGCCGGTCACGAAACCGGCCGTGCTCTTTGCGCCGCTTCGCCAGATTGCCGCCCATCACAACAGCCGATTAACGAATCATACCGTTTGCCTCGCCGCAGCCGACTGCGACCATAAAAAAAGCTATCGCTATATTGTGGTTGCCTATGAACCAAACGGCCAAATTGGGCCATCGCTCCGAGATCAGCTTTACGAGTTGCTCCTCGACCACCAAGTGGTTTACGATGCCGTGGAGAGTTCGCTCTAACATAACTTACGCAATCACCCCACCCGTCCTCCCCTTAATAAGGGGAGGAGTAGGAGGGGTCGATTTAGCGTTGCGTAGGTTGTGTTCTAACTATTATTTTATTCCAACATCGCATACAATGATGGCAACGGAGGTAAATAATGCCGTCAAAAATGTCAGTCCTCATTATCGGCGCCGGTGACATAGGCCAGGCCATTGGCAAAGTCGTAGATGCCAATGCTTCTGTTGGCTTTTGGGATAAAGACCCATCAAAAATCAAGGGGGAACACGATTTCTCGGCGGCCGTCCAAAAAGCGAGGGTAATATTCATCTGCACTCCGTCATGGACGAACCGCGAGATAGCGCGTCAGATTGCGCAAGTTGCAAGTAACAAGTTACAAGTTGCAAGAAATGACAAAGACCGTCAAAGCCGGGGAGCAAAGTTGGTATTGAGTTTATCCAAGGGCATTGAAGAAAAATCGGCGAAGCTTATGGAAGATGTGCTCAAAGAAGAACTTGCCCACACTGCCGATTACGGTGTCATCGCCGGCCCCATGATGGCGGCGGAATTGAAAAAGGGCGAGCCAACGGCGGCGGTTATTGGACTTACCGGCACGAAATGGCAAGAGCGGCTACAAAATCTTTTTGGCGATACTAATCTCAACGTTTCATTTTCCACCGACATTAGGGGCTTGTCTCTTTGCTCGGCGCTCAAGAACATTTACGCGACCGGGCTTGGCATGGCCGAGGGCTTGGGCGAAAAAATTAACTTCAAAAGTGTTCTTACCGATATGGCTCTCCGTGAAATGCTGGCAATAGTCCCCAAACTTGGCGGCCGAAAAGAAACGGTCGTCGGTTTGGCGGGACTTGGAGACCTGTTGACCACCGGCTGGTCGGAGAAATCATATAATTTTGGAGTGGGGCGAAAAATCGTGCGGTCTCATACGCCTCCCCACCAAAGCGAAGGTACCGTTTCCCTCAAAGGCATTGCCCATTTGCTTGGAACCGATACTAAAAAATATCCCCTGCTTGCTATGATAAAAAATATCATCGCCGGGGAAAAATCTCCCCGAGAACTCCTGAAGATTGTCGCCGGTTAGGTTAAATAGTGCTTGAGCCGATTCAAGACAAAGTCACGGTCGAGCATCGACAGAAAGAAGCCGAGTTTGGGGCCCGAATCCTGACTCAAGAAAATGCGGTAAAATACCTGAAAAGTTTCGCGCGGCGTTAGCCCGGCGGCTTTGCCTGATTCGTAGATAGCGTTATGCAACTCTTGCCCCTCTTTCCCCTCTTCGGTCGCTTTTTGGGCCTCGGCGAGGACTTTTTTCTCCTCATCAGATATCTTATGAGCGGGCGGCTCTTGGGCAACGGAAAATTTATATTCCGGCGGAGCGTAGAGCTCGAGCCATTTCTTGACTTTATCAATCTGTATTTTCAAGTCGTCGGCTTGAGCATGGGCCGTGCCGTGGCCAGAGCGCTCGAGGAGACGCTTAATCTCCCGAGCGTTACCCTGCGCCGCCTGCATCACATTGACGAGGTGGCTAAAAGGAACCTCAAAGGTCGCGCGGCGCGCGGATGTTTGCGAATAAGCCAATATACTCTTTTCCACGGCGTCAGCTTGGCCGGCTTCCACTTTAGCTTCAAGACGGGCGAATTCATCGGTCAGATGCATTAGTCCCTTGCCGGGGTCAAACACCAGATGGCGTTCATTTTTTGAACGCAATATGAAATATCGTGCTACGGCAGGGGGCACTACCTGCAAAAAGTCCTCGATACTTACCAAATTGCCGAGCGACGCGCTCATTTTTTTGGCTTCGCCGGCCAAATAGATGTGCTCATAAACCTCATAAATCGGCGGCTTGCCGCCATAAACCTTGGTGACTATCTCCCGGCCGACATCGTAACTGCCGCCGGCGGCCGCGTGTTCCTTGCCGAACGGCTCAAAGGCGACATTAAGGAGTGACCAGCGCGCCGGCCAATCCACGCGCCACGGCAGCTTGCCCTGACCCTTGGCGTAATCAGCCCATTTTTCCGTATTGTCGGATGCGACATATTTGACACGGTGGTTATTGACATCCACCTCGATAATTTTATTGCCGCGAATTTTCCCGGTTGTCTCATCCAGCGGCTCAAAGGGCTGCCAGTCTTCAGGTAATACGCGCCCTGAAATTCTCGATAAAATTTCAGCGAGGGTATCGCGATGTTCGAGCGCCCTATCTATCACCTCTGTCATCTTGCCGGAAGCGTAATAATCGTGAGCGTACAGAATATCGACTTCGATGCCCAGTTCTTTGAGGGCGCGGCGGAAGGGCGCGAGATAATAGTCGGCGTAAGTTTGGCTTGAGCCGTCCGGCGATGGAATTTGGCTTATGGGCTTGCCGACATGTTCCTCAAAACTTTTTGGCAAAAACGGGTAGAGTTTGCGTAGGTTATCAAGGTCGTCAACAAAATATACAAACCGCGTTTTAGCGCCTAGGCGAGTTAGAGCCCTCCGTACGGCATCGGTTATTATCATTTCTCGCAGGTGCCCTACATGATACGGGCCGCTGGGAGTGATGCCGGTTTCAAGAGTTATAACATCGCGGCGATGTTGAGAAATAATTTGCTGGGCAACTCTGTCAGCCCAAAATATATCTGCCATACCCACAATTTAACAGTTTAACTAGCCGAATGCCAGTCCAATACGATCACTCAAATACACTCGAACATAATCGCACGAATAGCTCGAATGAGACTCGAATCTCACGCGGATGCAAACCAACAAATCGCTCGAATGGCGGAAAAGGATGTCATTGCGAAGTATTCTGAAGCAATCTGGGCATGGATTGCCGCGTCGGAGACTCCTCGCAATGACACCTCCGTTTTTTGCGTGACCGTTTATCGGTTTAGCGTGTTATATTCGAGTGTAATTAGCGTCTCATTCGTGTGTATTGGCGCGATTAACTGACGTGCATTCGCGTGACACCATATTGAGCAAAAGATACAACGAGGTATAATTATGTTATGCCACTGGCAACTTTCGACCTAATCTTTAATTTTGCCCTTGGAATCACCGTTTTTATTTGCACGGCGCTCTTTGTTGATATTGTTTGGCGCCGCGTGGCGAGACCCGGCGCTAAAACCCGTTTTGAGAGATTTCTAAGCCGCCTGACGGTGAGTTTATTCTTTATCGGCACGGTGCTACTATTGCTGCTCGTTCTCTCGGTCATCGCCCCGACCCAAGCTTAACTTCTGATGAGACTGAACTTTTTTGCCCGTCCCACTCTCAAGGTCGCGCCCGAACTGCTGGGTATGCGGCTTGCAGTAGGCGATAAAAGCGGCATCATCACCGAAGTCGAGGCCTACATCGGTGAAGAAGACGAGGCGTGCCACGCGCGTTTTGGGCGCACCGGAAGAAGCCAGACGCTCTATACCAAGCCGGGTACGGTTTATGTATATCTTTGCTATGGTACGCACTGGATGCTTAATATCGTGACCGAAAAAGAGCACTTCCCCGCCGCCATCCTCATCCGCGGCATAGCAATTTTTGACCCCATTCTTAAATCTTACTTCTTAAATCCTAAATCTCGACTTTCCGGTCCCGGCCGCGTTACAAAATTCTTGGGCATAGATAAAACTATGAACGGCCAGATAGTAAACGGGGGTGATATCAGCATTGGTAGAGGAATACCTGTTGACCCCGCGGATATAAAAAAAGGGCCTCGGGTCGGCATCAGTTATGCCGGCGAGCCCTGGCTCTCCCACCCCTGGCGCTTTTGGATATAAGAGATAAGCCCTCCGTCGCTTAATCTCTTACGATATCCCGACCCGCTTCGACTCGAATCGAGGCGAGTTGCAGGAATTCACAAGTAGATTGCGCTTTGGAGGGTCATTTTTGATAGGTCGGGAAACCGCAAAAAAGAGTTCGCCCGCGACTTGGTGCATGTCGCGGGCGAGCTGAAATGCTTCGCAACGAGCTCTGTAGCTTCCATCCCCTCTGGGGTATTGTTTGATTCCTTGTGGAAGCATCCATCGGAACCGGCTGCGAATTGGCTAGCGATGCGCCGATGCGCAATCTCGCGAGAATGACCCTTTGTGGCCACCGGCATCGTCTATGCCGTACCTGAACGGCACTTCGTCACCGATTCGCCATGCCGGGTTGTCCTCTGTACGACGTTCGCCGTACACCCCAGGAACAACCGTTGAGACCCCACTCATAGAGACACCATTGTCTCCACGAGTCTTATCTGACGTACCATTTCGTCTAGCCAAAGCTCCTCACCTTTCTGCCTTGGTTTTGTCCGACTCTCGAACTTTGGGTATTCACCCTTGTTCCTTTTCCGCCGAGCAGAGTCGGGTGCGCTCGGCTAATAAAGTTGCGCGTCCATCGCTCCGCAGCAATAGACAACATTTTGACCGTACCATAAAAATGCGGGCTTGTCAATGTCTATCTTAAATCAAAATGAAGATATAAAGAAAGATTGTGGTGGGGAGATTTATTGTTCGAGCCCCAACGGGGCGAGAACTAAATATATCAAGGAACAGCGCAGAAACCCTCCGTCATTCCCAACTTCGCATAAGCTTCGCTGGGCAGGCAACCTCTTGCAGTATTCAAATTGTTGAAATCTGCAAGTAGGTTTCATTATGGAGGGTTGTTTTTGATAGGCATGGATACGGCAAAAACAAAAAGTGCCCGCCCGTGGGCTCTCTGCTTCCCACGGACGGGCGGTGGCGCATCGCATCGGACTCTCACCAAGGCAGGGTGAGTTGAAACTTGCCACATAAGAAATACCGCACGGCGCAAAATAAAGCGTGAAAGGAACACTCTTTTGCGGAGGAGTGTACCCGTCCCCATATCTACCTCCATACGGCGAGCTCCCTTACGTAGCATACCTTATGATATACGATTTTTTGGGTTATGTCAAGAGTGGGTTTTGGAAAGGGAAGGCGGTCGCCCGTAGCTCCAGAAGGAGCAGAGGGCGACCGCCGAACGGGAGCCCCCGCTAGGCCAAATGCAGAAAAGCGCGCAGTGCACTCAAGAGCCGCATCGGTCCGGACTTCAGACCATACCACCATGAACCTCTCGCGCATTGCTTTTCCACTCTGGCCAACCTGGCCAGAGGCCCAGCTGACTCCGGCGCCTGACGATGAGAAGCATACGAACCGCTCCTCCCCACAACTAACCGCCTCCGGCACCAAACTACAGGTCATTCACGCCTACCGAAATCGGCGCAAACAGGATTTATTGTACGCCTCGGGGCGCGGCTGTCAAGTTGTAGATATAGGCAACCCCGCGGGTCTGTGATAGCCCGCGGGGCGTCAGGGGACTGTGAAGTGTCTAGTTACATAGGTACGGCACGAGCGTACCGGCATCTGGTCCGAACCGATCGACGACCATTAGCGGGACGCCTGATCTGGCCTCGGCGGTTCGGCGATTCGGTATCGATCCGTCCGGAAAGCTGTTTGGCGTGATCGCGGATCATCTTTCTGCAAGCACAATCGTGGCATCTCTTCGTCACGCTGCGCATTTCGTTCGCTACTTGCTGGGGATTTTCCAACTCCATCCCAACAAGTTCATCGCAACAACGCTCAACTTGACGAGAATCACCCCGCTTGCATGCTTCCTTGAGATCCCGAAGAAGTTCCTCCGCCGAACAGCTTACTCGACCGTTAGCCATAGAGCACTTCCCCCTTCATTTGAGTCGCCCTCGTAAGAGGACTTTTCCAAAGTATCAATAATACGCAAAAATATCAACCCTCGACCCCACCCCTCCTCCCTCCCTCGGCGATGCTCGGGACAGGCTTATCAAGGGAAGGCCTGGAGGGGTTCGGTTACACGGGTTGATTTATGGGTTTTTAAATGCTATTATTCAACCTAGCTGGCTAAACAATAAGCCGCGTTCGTCTAATGGTTAGGACACTGCCCTCTCACGGCAGAAACATGGGTTCAACTCCCGTACGCGGTACCAAGATAACAGGGGTTTCCGCCAAAGGCGGACCCTCCTAATTGCCGCACTGCGATAATACTATGGAATAGATTTCGCAGTAAAGCAATTGGATGGGCGATTCCCCTATGCGCTGCCATTCGACTTCCTATTTGCTTCGCAAATGGAGCGCTCATGGTCTTCGACCAATCTTTATAAACCAAAAGACCCGCGGAGTGACCGCGGATCTTTTGTACCTAACGATACGAGTTAAGCTGCCGGTTTGGCCGGCGCGGCGGTGGCTTTCGTGCCCACGCCCTTCTTAACGATGCCGAAGTAGTAAATCAAATCTACCAGCCAGACGAAGCCCAGGAAGAATCCTAATATCATAATTATCATATAGGTTTGCTTCTGGGGGAAATCGCGCTTCGTAAGGTCAATCAGCAGAACAATCCACCAGATGAAGAATACAAGGCCGATAATGACGGCGATAATCCAGAATATAAGCAGACCGCCCAAGAAAGCGGTTGAGCCGGCGCTAATCGCTATGCTGGCATTGGCTAAATCTTCTTCCGCTTGCGCTAAATCTTCCGCTGACTGGCTTAAACTATCAGCCCCCTGCGCTAAAAGTACGGGTAACATAGTCCTCCTTATTGATTAAGAGATGCTATTTCTTAGCATCAACAGCTAGTTTGATTATAACACAAACGCACGCGACAAATTTCTAATGTCAAATTACAAATATAATCCATGGATAGCTTTTGTCATGCCGCACAAAGATGCGGCATCCAGGCCTGGATTCCCGTTTTCACGGGAATGACTAAGAACCCATTGCAAAAGGCCTTTATTTTATTGTTCGAGCTTGTCGAGAACTATCGACGTTTAAACTTCTCGATTCGCAGACTCGCTCGAAGAATAACCTGACAGACTATCAATGATATCAGGGACTTTTGCAATGGGTTTAAATCCTATTCTTATATCGTGAATCGCCTTTACCTTAAGCTTCAATTATCACCGGTATGACCACCCCACTACACCCTTACTGTTCAAGGGACTTCGTCCTCTACGAACAGTGCGAGTTTCGCGGGGCGAGCCCAGAACCACCTAACGGTAAGTTAACTTATATCGCCTAACTTACGCTTCAATTATCACTGGTATGACCACCCTCCTTCGCTCTTCGAGCTACGGAAGGGCAGGACTCAGAACCGCCTAATAGCAGGTTAGTTTATTCTATCTTACCTTATGCTTCTATGATTACTGGAATTACCACCCCACTACACCCTTACTGTTCAAGGGACTTCGTCCTCTACGAACAGTGCGAGTTTCGCGGGGCGAGCCCAGAACCACCTAACGGTAAGTTAATTTATATCGCCTACCTTAAGCTTCAATTATCACCGGTATGACCACCCTCCTTCGCTCTTCGAGCTACGGAAGGGCAGGACTCAGAACCGCCTAATAGCAGGTTAGTTTATTCTATCTTACCTTATGCTTCTATGATTACTGGTATGACCATGGGGTTGCGTTTGGTTTCGCGGAAGAGAAAGTCGCCGACGCGGTCTCGCAATACTCCCTTAATCTGCGCCCAGTCGCCCGGTGTTTGGTGGTTTTGCGCCAAGAAGATTTTTTTCACTTCGCCGCGAGCGCGGTGGATAAGCTCCTCCGCCGCTCTCATATAGACAAAGCCGCGCGAGATGATGTCGGGGCTAGTTAGGATTTCATGGGCACCGCGCCGCACCGTTAAGATGCAGACAAATATGCCGTCGGTCGCCATGGCTTGGCGGTCGCGCAGCACTATATTACCCACGTCGCCGATGCCCAGGCCGTCAACCAGCACGCTCTCTGCCGGCACGCGGAAATTGGTTTTGGTCAACTGGCCGCCGGACAGCTC
>DATEBX010000077.1:0-2297 GCA_035287145.1 Patescibacteria group bacterium
TCGCCAAGGGCGGTATCAGAAAATCTCGGTTGCATCTTTATCTGGGAGAGTATGTCTGGCGTTACAATCACAGATCCTTGAATGTTAAAGAACAGACGAAATATTTATTAAATTTGGTGGCAAAAATTTGACTTTACCCTTGTTATTATTGTTATGAAGCAACTATCGAAAGTTATTTCCGCCGCGCTTGCCGGGCTTGAGGCCCTGCCGGTCGAAACGGAAGTTGACATCGGCGCCGGTCTGCCGGCGCTCACCGTCGTCGGTTTGCCGGACAAGGCCGTCGAGGAAGCCAAGGAGCGGGTACGCTCGGCGGTGCGCAACTCCGGCGCCATTATTCCCAACCGGCGCATCACTATCAACTTGGCGCCGGCCGATATAAAGAAAGAAGGACCAAGCTACGACCTGCCGATGGCCATAGGGATTCTCGCGGCCGACGGTCAAGTGCCAAGCGGCTTTTTCGACGACATGTTGCTCATAGGCGAGCTGGCGCTTGACGGCACCGTGCGGCCGGTGAGCGGAGTTTTATCCATCGCTCTCGCCGCGCGGCGTTGGCCTGAAGTTAAAGCGATGATGGTTCCGTCGGCCAATGCCAATGAGGCGGCGCTGGTGCGCGGTGTGCCGATTTATGCTGTTAATAATTTGCGCGAAGTCATTCGTGCTGCGCGGGGAGAAATTAGTATTAAACCATTGGAGCACCGCGTACCCGATGCTGAAGCCATGCAAACCGCCAATTTTGACTTCGCGGATGTTAAGGACCAAGCCAACGCCAAGCGCGCCCTGGAAATTGCGGCGGCGGGACATCACAATATTCTTATGAGCGGGCCGCCCGGCTCCGGCAAGACCATGTTGGCGCGGGCGCTTTCCGGTATCTTGCCGCCCCTGGGCCTCGAGGAAATGCTCGAAGTAACCCAGCTTTATTCCGTCACCGGCGCGTTGCGCGGCGGAAAATTGATTCATCATCGCCCCTTTCGCAGCCCGCATCATACCACGAGCTCCGTGGCGCTTGTCGGCGGCGGCACGGTGCCGAAGCCGGGTGAGATTAGCTTGGCGCACAAAGGAGTATTGTTTTTGGATGAATTCCCCGAGTATCCTCGCTCGGTCCTGGAAGCTTTGCGGCAGCCGCTCGAAGACAGGGTGGTAACGGTCAGCCGCGCGCAGGGCGCTGTCACATTCCCCGCCGATTTTGTACTGGTGGCGAGCCAGAACCCCTGCCCCTGCGGCTACTTGGGCGACCCCGTCAAAAACTGTATCTGTTCGCCGTATCAGGTTCAAAAATACCAGAAAAGAGTTTCGGGGCCGCTCCTTGACCGCATAGACCTTCACGTTGAGGTGCCGCGCATAAAGTACGATAAAATGGTGGGTGATGACGACAAACTTGAGAGCTCGGAGACCGTGCGCTGTAGGGTGGCATCCGCGAGAGCCAGGCAGGCCGAACGCCTCGGCGCGGCGCGCACCTCGAGCCAGATGACAAACGCGGAAATTAAAAAGTTTTGCGAGGTGGATGAAGCCGGTGATAAGTTACTGCGCCGCGCCGTCGATACGCTCAACCTTTCCGGCCGCGGCTATACGCGAGTCCTCAAACTTGCCCGTACCATTGCCGACTTGTCCGCCAGCGAACGCATTACGACCGATCATCTGGCCGAGGCGTTGCAATACAGGACGCAGAATAATAAAGAAGGTGGGCTTTAAAATTCCAACTACCAAATACCAACATCCATTCAAGTTCCAACATCCAACAGAGAGTGTAAGATTAGGTAATTATTAGTATGCGAAAGCCCCGCTCGTGGCGGGGCGAATGCATGCTAGTCATTGACATCAATCTGGCGGAAGTCGATGGTATCGTCTTTGTCGCTCAAGACCGCGAGGAACATGAGTACCTTGACGTTCGGATGAGCCGTGTGAAACTTATTGAGCACCACCTTTCGGGCGCAACGTAAATCGGTCGTGAGCACCTCCTCCTCATCGGCTGCTGACTTGAAAGTTATACCACTAGCGGCGTAATAGCCGCAATTTGTATGATTCATAAGAACGACTGTACGGGCACCGTGGGCTTTCAAGCCGATTCCGATGCTGTCGAGGATTGGCTTAGCGTTCTTTCCTTCAGTAAGTATCCTAACGGCACCGGCGAGAGAGACCAAATCACACTCCTGGCGGGGAAAGCGTGAGGCGACAAAATCGCGGATTGCGCCATCGTGGGTCTGTCGAAAGTCCATACAGCGGACGAAAACAAAATCACAGTGATGCATCTTGGTAAGCGGTGTGGTCATCGGCAAACTCCCTTCATTGGCCATAGTACA
>DATEBX010000078.1:0-3743 GCA_035287145.1 Patescibacteria group bacterium
TTTTGCTTCAACCGGCGGGGCGATCTACGGCGATGCTGAAACCTTGCCGACGCCGGAGGAATATGACGCCTTGCCGGCTTCGCCGTACGGCATCACCAAACTTGTGAGCGAGCACTATTTGCGCTTCTATCACGAACTTTACGGCACGGAAACGGTCATTTTGCGTTACAGCAATGTTTACGGGCCGCGCCAGGACCCGTACGGCGAAGCCGGCGTCATAGCCATCTTTGCCAAGAAGATTTTGGCGGGCGATGTGCCGACCATTTTTGGTGACGGCAAGAACAAGCGTGACTATGTCTATGTCGGCGATGTGGTTCGTGCCAATGTGAAAGCGCTTTCGGCGCGCGAGGGAGTTTATAACATTGGCACCGCGTGGGAAACCGACGTTAACGGCATCTTTGACCATTTGATAAAAACCGCGACGGCGATGGGTGTGGAAAAATTGCCCGCAAAAGCCAAGCATGAGGCGGCAAGACCCGGCGAACAGCGCCGCAGTTGCATTGATATTACTCACGCTCGCAAAGTCCTCGGCTGGCAGCCAGAAGTTGCTCTCGAAACCGGTATGGGGAAAACGATAGAGTGGTTTAGGGACAATGGTTCGTAAGGTTTTTAAAGTTCATAAGGTTTATAAAGCTTTTAAAGCTATATTGACTTATTTTCAATGCGTAATAAAATATAATTAGACCGAGATGCCATCGGTTGGTGTCGCGAAGATCACGAAAGGAAAAGGTGATCCTAGGATGACCCGACAAGTTGGCGCAACGCGCGCGAGTCCGACCCCGCGGAAGATGTTCCTCGGCACCGTGCTCGCCTAGGCCAAGAGGCGGTCTGGGGTAGCACACGACGTATTTGCGGGCTTTTCCCACACAGGGAGAGCCCGCTCTTTTTTGACATTATTGGGTAGATGGGTTATACTAATTACCGAGAGTCAGAGAAAAGGCGCCCCAATAAATGGGGCTTCTTGCCCTGGCTCTTAAAAGGCTGGGAGTTGGGGATTAGGAGTTAGGAGGGCTGAAAAATTACAGTATCATTCCTCCAACCACCTAACCCCAACCCCCCAACTAACCGAAAGGGAGCCCAAATGGACTCGAAAATTACCAAAGTTGACCCGGCTGTAAGACGGGCTACCGCTAATTATGGCGGCGGTGAACTTATACTCGAATCAGGCAAGCTAGCGGGCCTCGCCAGCGGTGCCGTAACGGCGCGTTTTGGCGATACCGTCGTCCTTGCTACTTGTGTCGTTGGCACAAAACCCGTTGAGATGGATTATTTTCCGCTCATTGTGGACTACGAAGAGCGATTCTACGCCGCCGGCAAAATTTCCGGCAGCCGATTCATAAAACGCGAAGGCCGACCCTCGGAGGACGCGGTTTTGACAAGCCGCCTTGTTGACCGCCCCTTGCGGCCGCTTTTCCCCAAGAACTTTCGCCATGAAGTGCAAATCGTCATCACCGTTTTATCTTATGACGGCGAGCACGACCCCGACACTTTGGCGATTATCGCGGCGAGCGCCGCCGTCATGCAATCGCCGGCGCCTTTCAAGGGCCCGGTGAGCGCGGTGCGCGTTGGCTGCATCGACGGCCAGCTAAAGGTGAATCCCACTCGAACGGAGCTGGTGAGCTCAACTCTTGACCTTGTGGTGGCCGGCACGGCGGAAAAAGTGATGATGCTTGAAGCCGGCGCGCGCGAGATTCCCGAGAACCTTATGCTCGAAGCCATTAAACTGGCGCAAAAAGAGATACAGCCGGCCATAGAGGTGCAGAAAGAATTTACCCGCGAGGACCGTATCGCCGCGGATGACGAACCGAGCGAGGTGACCAAAGCCGTCAAGGAACATTTGGGCGCCAAACTGCACGCCGCGGTGCGTATGAGTGAAAAAGCCGAACGCGAAGCGGAATGGGACAAGCTGCAACAGGAAGTATTGGCGGAATTTGAAGGCAAATTCAAGCAGTCCGAACTTGCCATGGCCTTTGATGAAGCGCTTCACAAAGAAGTGCGGCACGCTATCTTGGACGACGGTGTGCGACCTGATGGGCGCAGTGACGAAGAGATTCGTCCTATCAGCATTGAAGTCGCTATGTTGCCGCGCACCCACGGTTCAGGTCTGTTTACCCGCGGCTCGACCCAAGCATTAACAATTGTAACGCTGGGCGCGCCGGGCGAGGAACAGTTTATCGACACTATGTTGCGCGAAGGAACCAAGTGGTATATGCATCATTACAACTTCCCGCCTTTTTCAACCGGCGAAGCCAAGCCCATGCGTTCCACTTCGCGCCGCGAGATTGGACATGGGGCGCTGGCCGAACGCGCGCTCGTGCCGGTTCTGCCCGACCATGATAAGTTCCCGTACACCATCCGTCTCGTTAGCGAAATCCTCTCGTCGAACGGTTCCTCGAGCATGGCGGCGACATGCGGCTCGACGCTGGCGCTGATGGATGCCGGCGTACCCATTAAAAAACCGGTTTCCGGCATTGCCATGGGTCTTGTGACAGGCGGGGAGGGCAATTACCGCATCTTAACCGACCTCCAGGGCATTGAAGATTTCGGCGGCGATATGGACTTTAAAGTTGCCGGTACCGAAGCAGGCATTACCGCTATTCAACTCGATATCAAGCTCGACGGTTTGCCGATGGAAATTATTGAAAAAACACTGGCTCAAGCTAAAGTGGGCCGGCAGGTCATCTTGGAAAAAATGCTGGCGGTCATTGCCGCGCCGCGCGAAGAGTTGTCTAAGCTCGCGCCGCGCATAACGACGGTAAACATTCCGGCGGATAAAATCGGCGAGCTCATAGGCCCGGGCGGCAAGAACATTAATAAAATTATTACCGATTGCGGCGGCAAAGATGTGATAAGCGTTGATATTGAGGAAGACGGCACGGTGCTGGTCAGCTCGGCGGATGCCGAGGCGGCGCAAAAAGCCGTTTCTATGATTCAAGGTCAAACCAAGGAAGTCGAAGTCGGCGAGGTTTATACCGGTACGGTGGAGGCCATTCAGAAGAATCGCGAAACCGGCAAGGAAATCGGCGCCATAGTCCAAATTCTACCCAATAAGGACGGTATGGTTCATATCTCGGAAATCGCGCCGCAGCGCATCGAGACCGTGAGCTCGGTTCTCAAAGTCGGCCAAGAAGTCAAGGTTAAAGTTGTCTCGGTGGACAAAGAACGCGGCCGCATCGGCCTCTCCATCAAACAAGCTTAACCGCCTTGCACACTTCCGAAGTGTGCAATTTGCAGGTTAAGATTATTGAGTTTGAACAAGGTTTACCTTGTCTGAAACAAGCTAAAGCTTGTACTACGAAAATAATTTTCGCGTGCTAAAAATATTGTGATATTATTATTATATCTCGCTAACAAATAATGATCTTGAAAAGATTAGAGATGTGGTTGAAGCCAATGGCGAGATGGTGAATACTCGGATTGATCGTCTTGAGGAGAAGATGGATATTCGGTTTAGCGAGCATGATAGGCGCTTCGACGTACTCGAGAAAAAGGTCGATAGGATATTTCAGACTGAAAATGAGGATATCGCCGCGGCGCTCGACGATATCAGTTCCATTAAATCCCGCCTTAGAAAAGCCAACATTTAGCTATTCGTAGGCATTAACCGTGAGTTCTATAATTTATTGCACCACTTTTGATTATTTCGGTCATCTTTCATACTGCTAAGCTATTTGTTGCATTATCTCATTGGGTGTCAGATAATTCAAGGATTTTCTGGGCCTGTTATTGAGCTTGTCTTGTAC
>DATEBX010000079.1:0-3939 GCA_035287145.1 Patescibacteria group bacterium
CCGAGCAATTGTCCGGAGATGGCAATGCCCCTGCGGCCACACCTACAGTAGCGGTGAAGGTGTTGAATGACACTAACCTCCCCCGCCGCCGTGGGGTAACTCAAAGACCACCCGGATTTTACGGGTGGTCTTCCTTGCTATATCAACGCTATTTATTAATAAATATTCTGTAATTATTTCTATCCCTGTCAATTTTATTCTTATTTTCTTAGTCGGAGAATAAATATAGTTCCTTGACATACAGGAGCTACATCCCAGAAGAAGGGTAGTGGGAATAATGCAGATTAGTAAGAAGGCTACTTGCCCAGAGGCCTGCCAGCTGATAGCCTTGGTAATAGCCCGGCTCGTACTGGAGAAGCCGAGTGCGGTTATTATCCTCGCTACCGGAGTGACAATGGAACTGGTCTATGTGGAGTTAGTAAGACTCCACAGGGAGTGGGGACTCGACTTCTCACGGGTTGTGACCTTCAACCTAGATGAGTATCTTGGTCTGGGTCCCGAACATCCGAAGAGCTTTCGCTTCTTTATGGAAAGCCGCCTGTTCCGGCACATCAACATCCGGCCGGAGAATACCCACGTGCCGGATGGTCTGGCCAAAGACCCTTTTGCCTTCTGCCAAGAGTACGAAGAAATGATCGAGAAGGCAGGGGGGGTAGACCTGGTACTCGTGGGAATTGGCCGCAATGGCCACGTGGCGTTCGTAGAGCCGGACGAAGCACTCAGCTCTCGGACTGCTTTGAAGAGGCTATCGGAAAGCACCCAGGAGGCCAACTTCGGAACTGCGGAGGGCGTACCACGTTACGCTCTCACAGTGGGAATCGGAACAATCATGGCCGGTAGGCAGATTGTCCTTTTGGCCACCGGCGAGAAGAAGGCCGAAGCCATCGCCAAGGCCGTGGAGGGGCCCATAACGACCGAGGTGCCCGCCAGCCTCCTCCAGCTTCATCACAATGTGACTGTCGTAGTTGATGAAGCGGCAGGAAGCCAGTTGAGCCGCCGATACCCCTCCCAGCTGCCGCTGGAGCAGTCGCTACCCGACTACCCCGACGGGCTGATGGTCATCTGACAAGGAGGCGACTGTCATGCACGAGACACTAGCGGTATTTGCACCCCATCCGGACGACGCCGAGGTCTTCCGACTCCACCGGGTCTTCCCAGTTCTCGCCGCCCCCAACCCCCAAACTCATTGAGCACGACTTGTTTCTTGAGAGAGGGGTCTCACCTACAAAGCTCGCCTATATATCCCAAAGGCGAGCTTTTTCTTATGGAGAGACAATATTACTTCGCGTATTCAATAGAGCGGGTTTCGCGGATGACGTTAATTTTAATGAGACCGGGGTACTGCATGGATTCCTCGGTTTTTTTGGCAATCGCTTGCGCCAGTTTGGCCGCCTGCAAATCGTCTATTTCCGTCGGCTTCACTATGATGCGCACTTCGCGTCCCGCTTGAATGGCAAAACTTTTTTCCACGCCGTCAAAACTATTGGCGATATTTTCAAGCTCGGTGAGCCGCTGAATGTAATTCTCGACAGATTCGCGCCTGGCGCCGGGACGGGCGCCGGATATGGCATCGGCGGACTTAACCATAAGCGCCTCAACCGTTTTTGCCTCAACATCGTCGTGATGCGCCATCACCGCGTGAACGACATTTTCACTGACGCCGTATTTACGAACGATATCGGCGGAAATGTGATGGTGCGCGCCCTGGACTTCGTGCGAGACGGCTTTACCGACATCGTGCAAAAGCCCCGCTTTTTTAACCACATTAACATCGGCGCAAATCTCCGCCGCCAAAGTTGCCGCCAAGCGTGCAACCTCGAGCGAATGCTGGAGAATGTTTTGGCCGTAACTGGTGCGGTACTTGAGAGAGCCGACTATGCGGATGAGGTCGGGATGAAGGCCGGTAATGCCCAGCTCGGCGGCGGCGGCTTCGCCCGTCTCTTTCATCTCTTTTTTAGTTTCGCTCTCGACTTTATCGACTATTTCTTCTATGCGCGAGGGGTTAATGCGCCCGTCGGCAATCAGTTTTTCCAGCGCGACTTTGGCGACATGGCGGCGCACGGGGTCAAAAGACGAGATAAGCACCGTGTCCGGCGTATCATCGACTATCAAGTCAACGCCGCTTTTTTTCTCAAACACTTGGATGTTGCGGCCTTCTTTGCCGATGATACGTCCCTTCATCTCATCGCTAGGTAAAGAGACAGACATCGTTGTGTGTTCACTTGCTACCTCTGACGCGTAGCGCTGGAGGGCTGTCGAGAGGATTCTACGCGCCTCAACCTCGGAAGATTCCTTAAGGAGCTCTTTATAGTGGCGTATTTTTCCGAGTACATCGGCGGAGTATTCTTTCTCGACTTGCTCAAGAATTATTTTACGCGCGTCTTCTTTTTTGAGCTTGGCGATTTTTTCCAGCTCTTCCTGATGCCGCTTGGCAATGCTGGAAATTTCCCGCTGGATGGCTTCGATCTCTTTTTCTTTTTGCAAAAACGTTGAGCGGTCTTTTTCCAACACCTCGGCTCTTCGGTCTAGCGATTCTTCGCGGCGGCGCAAAGAACCCTCCAGCTCGCGCAGGTCAACTTGACGCTTATCACGGTCTTTTTCCGCTTCCTCTTTTATCTTGAGCGCTTCTTGACGCGCCCTAAGGAGTACTTGCTCTTGTTCCTGTTTGGCTTTCTCGAGTATGCGTTTGTTTTTTTGCCCGCGAGTTATAAACCCCAACAGCCCACCCGCCAGCAGTCCGCCAGCGGCGGCCACAATTGCCCAAGTCATGAATTAATCCTTTCACCATAATGGAGAATAAAAATGTATTTACTACTAAATTATACTTCGATTCGCGCTTATCGTCAATTCAATCTGTTGCACAAAGAAAAAGTGAATATTATTCAAACTCTCTGCCGTAGCTCTATTCCTATAGGACAATGGTCGGAACCTCTGACGTCGCCAGAGATGAACCCGCCCTTGAGCTTCGGCAAGAGATTTTTGCTGATAAACGCGTAGTCGATTCGCCAACCCAGATTTCTCTCTCGGCAATTTGCCAACCATGGCCACCAAGTATAGTGGCCGCCTTCCGGATGAAAATAGCGGAAAGTATCGGCATAACCCAGCGCAATAATTCGATTTATCTGCGCGCGCTCATCCTCGGTGAACATAATATTCTTCTTATTGCTCTTCGGCCGCGCCAAGTCCAGCTCATTATGGGCGATATTAAAATCACCTATGACCACCGCGTTTTTTAACTCACCTAATCTGCCAATTAATTTATCGTAAGTTAAAAGCTTATATACTAAATTCTCTTTTTGGCGGCCCCCATGGGGCATGTAAACATTTATCAGCGCGAAATCCGGGAAATGCAATTCTATATATCTGCCCTCGTTATCGAACCTATCTATGCCCAACTTTGATGTTTGGTTATTATGACTTAAATCTTTTTTATATATTATTGCTACGCCCGAGTACCCCTTTTTCTCCGCGTGGCTGCGGACTATATTATATTGCCTAGGTATATGAATGTCACTAAAGGAATCGTTATCGATTTTTAATTCCTGAAGGCAAACAATGTCGGCACCGGTCTTTTCAAACCAATCCCAAAAACCCTGCCTTATTACTGACCTGACACCATTAACATTCCAGGAAAAGATTTTCATAATCTGATAATAACACGACTTACGCAAGAAATACTTAATATTGTTCGAGGTAATCCGAGAACTCTATCGGCAGTAGTTCTCGTCGCAGACTCCTCGAACCATAAATTACATAAGCTGTGAATAACAAGAAACCGCCCATCTAAGGTATTTTTATAAGCTTATTCCCATTTACATTAAGGTGAAAACCTGATAAATTAATATATGTTTTGGATATACAAAATATCTGGCCCCGTAGTGTAGCGGTTTAACACGCCTCCCTGTCACGGAGGAGATCGCCGGTTCGAATCCGGTCGGG
>DATEBX010000080.1:0-5801 GCA_035287145.1 Patescibacteria group bacterium
CTATCAGGGAGGGGTATGGAACTTGTCAATGCGAGTCCGTCAAAGCCGAAGCGCTGGCTGTGGGTTGTGTTAGTTATTATCGTCATTTTGGCGCTTGGCTTTTTCGCTGTGGAGTATATTACCAAACGCGGGCCGGCAGAATCGACCTCTGACAATACCGGTAAAAACACCACCGAACAATGGGTTGTCGATAAAACGCCGCTCATCAAAACCGTCACTTCATCCTGCACTATCACTCTCGCCGACAAAAGTTTCCGAACCTATTATATGTCGGACGGTGACATAGTTTACGCCGACTCAACCGACGGGAAAACCTTCGGCGCGCCCAAACCTACCGGCATTCGCGGCGATAAAGATATGATGATTTCCAACCCGGCTATATTGGCGATTGATAATACTCGTTGGATAATGGTCTACGAGCAGCAACAGCAAAAGTCCTTCGGCAACAAGGGCCAAACGCCGCCGGGACCCGATAGCCAACGCAATTTATATCTGGCAACTTCCGCTGACGGGATAAAATTCACTAAAGCCGGCACCGCCATTGACTCAAGTAAGGCCGACGACTATTTCGCCTCCGTCCCCGACCTTGTCAAAACTCCTGACGGCAAAATAAGAATGTATTATGTCTCGGGTGGAGACGCAATCGGCTCCGCTACCTCGGAAGACGCCGGCAAGACATGGACGCGCGAGGAAGGTTATCGGCTCAAGAATATGGCGGTTGACCCGGATGTATTGCTCGAGACGAGCGGCAATGCGACAAAATGGGTGATGTACTATTCCAGTCTCGACCCGCAAAATAACGCTCTTTACAAAGCCACCTCGGAAGATGGCTTAACTTGGAAATCTGTTGGCAAGATAATGGACCGTTTCAGCCAAAACGGTGTTATAGTTGACCCCGATATTGTCTCTATCTCCACCGATGAATACCTGATGTTATTGGGCGCCAGTAGTAGCGCGGAAGGGCAGCTTGACCTGTACCGCGCCACTTTCAAAGGCGATATCTTTGAATAGCCAAAAAGCGATATAATATATATACCAGAAACAATAAAAGGAGGCCCTCTTTGGAGGGAAATAATATGAAAAAGTACACATTAGCCCTTGTGGCAGTGTTTTGGGCGTTAAGCCAATTTGCGTGGAGCGCGCAACCAGCGTTGGCCAACACCTCGGCCATCGACCAGCAATATGAAGGCGGTACCGGCTCTATCAATATATTAACCGGAACGCGCAACGCGCAAACATTTAAACCCACCAAAACAATACTGGAAAAGGTCGGTGTCGAAATTACCACCCCCAACGGTACCCTGCATTGCACAATTCGTGAATTTACCGGCGGCGCTTGGGTTACTTTGGTTGACGGCGGAACACAGGCCGCCACTGCCGGTTGGATGATATTTGACTTTGCCGACCTCACAGTCGTTCCGGAACAGCGCTACGGGATTTTCCTCGAGTCCGAATATCCCGTTTCGCCGTCTCTTTGGAAATACACTTCGACCAGTGGTTATGACCGCGGTTACGGCATCTGGCAAAACAACGATAAGCCGGACTGGGATTACAATTTCAAGACATGGGGTTACACACCTGACTCCGGCGTTCCCGCCACTGACCAAGCCAGTACAACTACCGGCACAACCGCGACGAGCGGCAACACCCCGAGCGCCAATGTTTCTTCCGCCATCGATAAGCCTACCAATCTCAAAGCCGAATATTCCACCACGACAGGCAAGGTAGGCGCCAATCTGACTTGGACCGCTTCAAAAACCACTGATATTACGGGCTACGTTATCTTCCGCTCCGAAACCAAGGGCAAGGGACACACCAAGGTCGGTACTGTCGATAAAAAAACACTTACCTACCTCGACCCAATCGTTGCCGCCGGCAAAACTTACTACTACATAGTGCGCACCACGAAGGGAGACGCCCAATCAGCCAGTTCCAATGAAGCTAGTGTTAAGGTGTCCGAGGACGCGCCGCCGGCTCAACCGGCCAATTTGGTTGTCACCGGTTATACCGCCACAACCATTAACGTTGGTTGGGATAAAAGCGCCGACGTAACGCTTAGCGGATATAACATTTCCATCCTAAAAGACGGCCAAGAAGTAACTCAAGCAACCCTCAAGCCGACAGAGAATGCCTATTCTTTTTCCCAACTCTCACCTGAAACCCTCTATACCGTTAAACTCATCGCCAAGAATACCAAGGGCATAAGCTCGGCCGCAAGCGAGGTCGAACAGTCCACCGGCAAGACCGCGGCAGTACCTCTCTGGCGCGTAATAGTCGGCATTGTCCTCATTACCGGGCTCTTCGCCGTCGGCATATGGCTCATAATCCGCAACCACAAAAAATCCCTGAAGGCCAGCTAAAGAATATTTAGTCCGTATTGAAATCCACTCGCAATAGGATTATATTGTGGCTGATTTATCATTATAATGAAAGGACTATTTATGAAACGGCTAATGCCCTTTTTGGCGCTCATTGGGTTGCTAGTTCTATTACCTTTTGCCGCGCGCGCCGCGGAGTTTAACGTTCCCGCCAATGGTACGGTGACCATCAGCCAGCCGGCTAAAAATGTTTACACTGCCGGCAACAGCATCACCACCGAAGCCAGAATCTCCGGCGATATGATAGCGGCCGGCAATAGTATAAATGTCAATGGCGACATAGAGCACTCTATGATAGCCGTCGGTCAAAGCATAACCTTGCGCGGCAAAGTCGGGCAAAATGCGCGCCTGGGCGGTAACACCATAACCGTTAGCAGTGAAATCGGCGAAGACCTGCAAGCCGCCGGAAACAGCATTGTTATAAGCAAAACCGCCCTCGTCGGAGGCGACGCCATGCTGGCGGGCTCTATCATCACCATTGACGGCACAATTAACGGTTGGCTTAAGGGCGCTTCGGAAACCATCACGATAAACAGTGAGATTAAAGGGGATGTTAAAGTTGATGCCAACAACGTAGTTATCGGCGACAAAGCAATAATTGGCGGCAAACTTACTTACAAATCCAACAATCAGGCTCAAATTGCCGGCGGCGCCAAAATTGCCGGCGGCGTTGATTTCCAGAAACGGACTAGTTACGACAATACTTTCGTACGTATCTTAATGACCGAAATATTGACGCTTGCATTGTTGGTCAAACTCATTGGGTCGGTCATACTCCTGCTCCTGCTTATCTATCTCCTGCCCAAATTCTCACAAGGCGTCCTGGGCACCGCCGTCACCCAGCCGTGGATGAAACTGGGCATTGGCCTTATCGTGTTAATTGTCACGCCCATCACCGCTCTTCTCTTGCTCATCTCAACCATCGGCGCTTCCATCGCCTTCTTGTTAATTATGCTATATGTCCTCATGCTCGTGTTAGCAACCCATTACGGCACCCTTCTCATCGGGCAATACACGCTTAAACTGCTCAAAAAAGGCGATGTGAAGCTCGACTGGCAAACAGCCGTTGTCGGCGTCGTTGCGGTAACTATTCTAGCTCTTATCCCCTTCATCGGCCCACTGGCGGTCTTCGCGGCGCTGATTATGTGCCTCGGTTCTCTTTCTTCAATGCTTTCTAGCCACGCCCGCCATTAGATAAAGAAAAAGGCTGCCCGATATTGCGTCAGGGCAGCCCGGGGTTGCATCTGTGTTCTCCGTACTACCTTCGATTCCTGGCGCGCAGCGCGTTCTGTACAAACAGTCCGACCAGTACTATCACTGCGCTCACGTAAACGTACCTTAGCATCGCCGCGGCCAATTCAACCATTTGCTATCCCTTCCGAACGTTCTCAAGAACATGTTATTATAAATAATAGAGTACGGAATGTCAATAGGCAAGGGGCGTTTTGAAGAAATATATTGTAAGTTTACTAGTATTACTATTCGGACTGCTACTAGCCCCGCGTGCAGTGAGGGCAGTTGATGACGGTTGGCAAATTACCAAGTTTAGTGCCGATATCGCTGTGTCGCGAGACGCGAAACTGACCGTCACCGAAACTATTGATGTCGACTTTAACAATCTGGAGCGCCACGGCATCTACCGCGATATCCCCCTGGCGTACAAAGATAATTTAGGCCAATCCTACCGCCTGCGCTTTCATCTTACTAGTATTACCGATTCTAATGGCCGCGCTGTCCCCTTTGAGGATAGCGGCTGGAACACTCGCACTCTCAAAATCGGCGACCCCGAGCGGACCATTACCGGCGAACAGCAATACGTCATAAAATACGAGATTGAGCGCGGCATCAGATTCTTAGCCACCGATGAACTCTATTGGAACGCGACCGGCAACCGCTGGCCGGTGCCCATCGCCCTCGCGCAAGCCACCGTTACCTTCCCCGACGGCACGACCAATCTTAAAACCCAATGCTACACGGGGCTCGCGGGCGAAAGCGGGGCTGATTGCCTTCAAGCCGCCGGCGCAAATGTGGCCACCTTCTTCGCAAGCGACTTAGCCGCCGGCGAGGGTTTGACGATTGTCGCCGGCGCGCCGCGCGGCACTCTCACGGCGCCGACCCGCGGCCAAAATATCGCCGATACTCTCCGTGATAATTTGTCGTACTTCTTCATCCCCCTAACTCTTTTAGCATTTCTAATTATTTGGTGGCGCAAGGGCCGCGATCCGGTGAGCCGTAAAACGGTAGTTCCCGAATTCGCGCCGCCCGAAAATCTGTCACCCTCTATTATGGGCGTGCTCAAAGACGAGCGCGCCGATATGCTCGATATTAGTGTGGCGATTATCCATCTGGCATCGAGGGGGTTTCTGAAAATCGAAGAGGTTGCCAAGAAAAAACTGATTGGCAAAAAAATCGATTATAAATTGGTCAAACTTAAAAGCGGCGGCAAATTGTCGCCGTTCGACAAAGAACTGCTTAGCGCTCTTTTCGCCAGCGAGCGCGAAAAAATGTTGAGCGACCTCAAAGATAAGTTTTACACGCACATTGCCCCCCTCAAAAAGAAACTTTACGAGGAAGCCCTCGATAAGAAATACTTTGCCCAAAATCCCGGCACGGTACGCGGCACTTACATTGCATTGGGAATACTAATACCGACCGTCATTATTTTTATCGCGGCCTTTATTAGCACCGCCGTAGTGCCGGCGGTTATAAGCTCCATAATTATTTTGCCTTTCGCCATTTGGTTTGGACTCTCTATGCCGCGCCGCAGCGCCGAGGGCGCCGAGGCGCTGCGGCGCGTCCTCGGTTTTCGCCTGTTCATAAATACCGCCGAACGCTACCGAGAAAAATTCAACGAAGACCACAATATTTTCTCGCGGCTCTTGCCCTACGCCATGGTTTTCGGCTTGACGCAAAAATGGGCCAAGGCCTTTGACGGGCTTAAAGTTACGCCGCCCGACTGGTACGCGGGACAGAGCGCTTTTAATGCCATCTATTTTTCCCACACGATAAATACCGTATCGAGTCAAATGAACTCAACGCTCGCCGCCTCGCCGGCCTCAAGCGGCTCTTCCGGCTTCGGCGGCGGCTCCTCCGGCGGCGGTTTTGGCGGCGGCGGCGGCGGTTCATGGTAATTTGACCCCCTGTCCGCCTTTCGCGTGACGATTTAGCGAATTTCGCGTGACCGCCCCAGTGGGGTCGGTTTAGCGTGCAATACCCATGTTGACAAACGCCGTTCAATATGGTATCGTCAAATGTAAATTGCACCTATACAGAAAGGGAGCGGTTGAGATAGACAGGATCCTTCGGGGCTTACGTAGCAAGATATCAGCAAGGCAGCTTGGAGCCAGGCCGGATTTCGTTGCCATGGCGAGAGATTGCCGGGACCGTAACGATGCGGAGCTTATCCGCTTGAGAGACGAACCC
>DATEBX010000081.1:0-4504 GCA_035287145.1 Patescibacteria group bacterium
AGTAGCTGTTTCATAAATATAATATAACAAATTTTTTACATCTTACCAGTTTTCCCTATGGAAGGATGCGTAAGGACTAGGAGCATACGGACAACACTCTCCCGCCTGTATTAACATTCGGGCAGGAAAGCGTGGACTGCGGGATATTGCCGTAAATCACGAAAGCTGTTCTTTATTTTTAAGATAGTTCTCCCTGGTCACAATCGGTCTGTCTAGGCGTTTTTCGAGCTTCTTGCGCGCTCCGCCGGCAATATCTCCGCCGGCTTGAGCGTCGGATTTTAACTTATGTATTCCGTGTGAATTCTCGTTGCGATGAATCTCTGTCGTAGCGCGCTCACCCAACATATTGAAAATCAGCTCAAAATCATCCATATGGTCTCGCAGATTTTCTCGTTTTAATCCTTTAAGCCGCTTATACTGGTTTGGGGTAACACCGAACGCCGCTTTGGATATTTCGGCAGTTAAAATTTCATAGTCCCTCTGCTCCCGCGCCCCCCGTTTTTGCCATTCATCCGTTAATTCTTCGCGAATGGCAATCCCGCGCATACGCTTTTCTATCCAGCTTTCCGAATAACCCTTGAGTTTATAGAGCGTGCGGGTGCGTTTGGCGGCCAGTTCCGGATCATCGATTTCCTTGACTCGCTCGTAACCTACTTTAGCGAGCCAGCGTTTGAACGGCTCCGCTTTGGGTGATGGAATTGATTGGATAATACGGAAGATACTCTCCGTATTGGCACAATCGGTATTATATTTCTTGCCGTCTGATGATATCAATTTCAGTTGTCGACAAATTGTCGACAACTCAATTTTATCTTCCGCTTTTACTCTAATTTTCATCTTGAACCAATAATCACGTGGATCGACACTATCCGTTAACGCCGCGACAATATCCACGACCGAAAACCACCATTCATTGTTATAGATGGTTTTTCTGATTTGCCTGCTCCTGAAAATTGCAATTTTAGTTGATAGGTTGTTGTCTATTGCCATAATAAAATTGTAGCATATTTACGGTTGTTGCTGACACGCTTGCGCGTTTATAGCTGGGCGAATCTGGTTACCGCGAAAAGCGTCGCGATACCGGCCAGCGTCATAATGGTCGTCCAGCGGCTGGGGTGCTGGTGGTGGCTCTCCGGCACCAGCTCGCTGGCGCCTATATAAAGAAATAAACCCGTGAAGAGCGCTAACAGTAAGCCAAGCGTGGCTTCGGGGACGCTGATAAACCACGCGATGCCAATACCAACGGCCGGCGCCAGCGCGTCCGCCGCCAGCCACCACTTGGCCTGGCGCCGGCCGCCGCTATTTTTGAGGATAAGCCCCACCGTATTGATGCCGTCGGAGAAATCGTGAGTGAGAACAGCCGCCGCCACGACCCAACCCACCGCCGGCGAGACCTTAAACGCCAGACCAATGCCCAAACCATCGAGTATACTGTGGAACACCAGCGTAGCGGCGGCCAAACGGCCGCGGTGGCGCGGCTTGCGGCAATCCTCGCACTCCTGCGGGTGAAGCGAGAAAAATCGATCAAGAACCAAATAAGCGGAAAAGCCTGCCGCGAATAATAAGGTTACCAATGAAGCGTCGTAACGAGTTGTCGCCAGCGCCCAGGACTCCGGAATGAGGTCAAAAAACGCCACACCCATCACGGCGCCGGCGCTAAACCCGAGTATCAAGTGCAGTTTATCCTTGAATCGTAACGCGAAAAACCCGCCCGCGAGCGTACACAACACAGTAGCTATGCCAATCAAAAAGACCATAACTCTACTTTAGCGCATTATCAGCCCAACTGGCAATCATGCATATACGATTCGAGTTATAAACGAGAGTATAGAGGTTGATTAAGCCATAGCGAAAGAATCAAACTTACTTCCATTCAAACAAATCAATATATGATTTATACGCAAAAACGCGGTTGCGCCGGCGGCCGGTAACTTCTTTAAGAATTCCGACCGATATGAATTTTTGCACCAAAGCAAGTGCGTTAGGATTCTTGAGTGATGTTATTTTTTCAATATCGGAAACTTTAACCATTGGTGTCCTATAGAGTGAGTAAAGTAATATCATCCCCCTGTCCGCAGAGCGACCGAACGCCCCTACCTTGGCTATATCTTTTTCGCGCAGAATAATAATTTTTCTGGCCGTGGCAACGGCATTGTTCGCTGTTTGCATAACCCCCGTTAGGAAGAACCTTAACCAACCCTCAATATCATCTTTCTCGTGAACAGCATTTAATTTTTCATAGTATTCGGACTTGTTATGTCCAAAAAATTCGGAGATATACAAGAGTGGTTTTCTCAAAACACCCTGCTGGCATAGATAGAACGTAATAAGTAGGCGACCGATACGCCCATTACCATCAAGAAAAGGGTGAATATTTTCAAATTGCGAATGTATCAGGCCGATTTTGGCTAAAATCGGCATGGGTGATTTATCGTGCATGAATTTCTCTAAATTATCCAAAAGACCACTCAACGCAGGATGCGGTGGCGGAACAAAAGAAGCAGTCTCCATGGTTGGACCTCCAACCCAGTTCTGTGAATGACGAAATCTACCCGGCGTTTTGTGTTCGCCGCGTACTCCTCGGAGGAGTTTCTTATGGATTTCACGTATTAGCCGGAGTGAAAGAGGTAATGTTTCCAACCGCTTTAATCCGTAATTCATCGCATCTATATAATTCAATATTTCGTCAACATCTTTATGAACTTCGTCCCCTTCTACTCTTGCCTCGGCCTTTAAGACATCGGCAAAAGTTGCCTGCGTCCCCTCAACTTGACTCGAGAGCGTTGCTTCTTTGCGAATATACATAAGAATGAAAAAATTTACATCCGGTATCACTTCGGCAATACCATCAAGCCGTCCGAGTGCCATATTCGCGCGAGCCAAGAGATCATCACGGACAATATCCTGCTTTAATGGGAATGGCAAAGCCGCAGGCATAAAAGCTTGATACCTCGCATTGTCTTTGAGTAGTGTTGTATAATTTCCGCTTCGCATAGATTATGTAATGTTTTATCTACGTTTCACAGTATATACCATAGATAACAAAAATACAATCTACGACTGCTTACGAGACGATCGGTGTTATTGTTATAATAATTGATCCCAACACCGTTTTTGAGTAGTCCAGGCCCTAACTCGCTCATAGAACAAGCCGACTGATTACTTCTGGCTGTCGGAACTGCCGGCAGCGTTTTTCTTGGACAATTTGAGGACTAGGACAATGACCATAACTACAATGAATACAACTCCCAAGAAGAGCCCGACCCCCACCCATAGCCACGGATTTTTAAGGATGCTGGGTTTTATCTTGGTAACCTCGGTAGACGTATAAGCGCCCTCGATAGCGCCTTCTTTGCCACCCATCGCGAGAGTGAAGGGATAGTTTTCTTGCGGCACATCCACGCCCCCGATTTCGATATTGTATATCCCCTTGGTAAGTTGAACCTTCTTGGTGAACGGCGGCTCGGATACTTTCTCGTTAATTACTTTTTTGCCGCTCGCGTCCGTTACTTTGAACGACAAGGCGCTGCCGCCAAAGTTGAGGACGAACGCAACTTCACTGTCACCGGTCGAAGTGATGGCGTATGTCTTTGCTTCACTCGGGTTGATACTATCGATAATTTCTTGCAATACTTTATTGCCGCCCTGTTCTGCCTCGGTCCGCGCGGCTTGCGTCGTCTTGCCGGACTTGGCCCAAATCGCGAACCAGTTCAGAATCTTGCCGACATCGGTCGAGGTCTGCGCTTCATTATGAAAGGAAGTATAAAGAACCGAACCCTTGCCCTCCCTGAAAGTGACTACCAGCGGCTTATCGGGAAGGGATTTATTGGACTGGCTATAGTCGGAGGAGTCAAAAACCCCCACCGGCGCCGTCATATGGACTTGAGTGCCGGTGCCGGCGCTGTCAATAACAACCCAATTGGGCAAATCAAAATTTATCTCGACTTGCGCTTTGCCGATAACCGAAGCTAAACCGGCATCCACTATCTTTGCCTGAACCACGCCCGTAACCCCCGCCTTGGCGCCGTCGGAGCCGTTATAAAAATTTATCTTGCCGGGAAAGGCCTTGCTGATTAACGATTGCGCGAAGTCGGAAGCATAGACAACGCCGCCGTTTCTGACATACTCGGCGACCACCGCGGCCGCTTCATCGATTACACCGTCGATAGAACTTGAGCAGTTGATATAAATTGCGTCGTAAGTACTTAACTTGGCGGCTGATTTCAAATCCTCTTCATTTATGACATCTACCGTGTAGCCCAATTTTTGGAGTACGGCTCCCATGTCGTCATATTGCTCCGGCGTTACGGCCAGTTTGCCGCCGCTCGGCGGGGTTAGGACATCGGCCCGGGCTATTTGTCCAAAAGCCAACATAACAGGCAACGCTAAAAAGACGGCGACTAACAACCTCAACCTTCTCATTGTTCCCTCCTTATTAGCAAACGCTGATTGATATAAAATAATTATACCATTAAACAACCATATTTTAGCTTTTATGAGAATC
>DATEBX010000082.1:0-7229 GCA_035287145.1 Patescibacteria group bacterium
TGATAATCTGCGCCGGCTTATGGCGCAAAAGCCATTCGAGAGTCGGGATGGTGGCCAGTACGCGCGCGTCATCGCTCGGTTCCCCGTTTTTGCCCACCGGTAAATTATAGTCGGCGCGGTAGAGTACTTTTTTGTTCGCGACATTGGTGTTTCGAACAGTGCGCATAAGTTTTGATTATTTATTTTGACAGCAGGTGGGACTTGCGCCACCTAAACACATCGGCAAATGCTTCGGCTATGCTGATGAATTCACTTGCCTTTAAAGAAGCGCCGCCAACCAGCACGCCGTCAATCTCGGCCTGCCCCGCGTACTCCGGCGCGCTTGCTCGGCTAACACTTCCACCATAAAGAATTGAGATGGAATTGGCAATATCCGCTGTTGCCAACTTTTGGCCGATGAGCTCGCGCAACTCTCCGATTACCCGCGCGGCGTAAGCACCGCTGGCGTTGCGGCCGGTGCCGATAGCCCACACCGGCTCGTAGGCGATTATAAGCCGCCGCCAATCGCGCTCGCTTAGCCCACTGGTTGAGTTTTTGAGCTGGTGAAAGAGCTCACTGTGGTGAATGCGCTGACCAATGCCGCTTTCCGTCAAGCCCTCAATATCGAGTTTTTTTTCTTCGCCCACCGCCAGTATGGGCGTGATATTTTCTTTGAGCGCGGTTTTGATTTTGGCGGAAATTAGCAAATTATCCTCATCAAAAAGCGAACGGCGTTCGCTGTGTCCCAAGATGACATATTGGGCGATGCCCTTAAGCATAAGCGCGGAGTGTTCTCCGGTGTATGCTCCTTCCAGCGCCGAATAAATATTTTGAGCGGCGAGTTTTGCCCGCTTGTATTGCTCCCGAATGGGAACGAGCCAAATAGCCGGCGGCGCCAAGACGATATTTAAATAGTGCAACTTTTCAGTGCGCCTTAGTACGTCTCCGGATAAAACCATCGCCTCGGAAAGCGTCGTGTTCATCTTCCAGTTACCGACTATATAGATGTCTCTGGGCATATATCTCCTTGCAAGCGAAATAAGGTTAAAGGTTCATAAAGTTCTTAAAGTTGGATAGTTTATAAAGTTCATCAGGTTCATAAGGTTTTTAAGGTTCCGTACTTTACAAACTTTATAAACCTTATAACCTTACAAACTCTACTGACCTTATAAACCTGTATCTTATTTTATTATATACCTCACCGTCTCCCGATAGGTAATGGCCGCCATCAGGGCAATGAGCAGAACGAAGCCGACGGTGTGCATGATGGCTTCAACTTCCAGCCGCACAACTTTGCGTCGCAGGACACCTTCCAGAAAGATGAATACGGCCCGTCCGCCATCAAGCGCCGGAAAGGGCAGAATGTTGATAAGACCCAAATTAAGCGACAGGATGGCGACAAACTGCATAACATATATCCAGCCCAGCTGAACGGCCTGTCCGGTGATGGTGTAGATGCCAATCGGGCCCGCTACCTCTTCGGAAATTTTTCCGTGGTCAAAGAGCGTCACGAAAAATTGTCCGAGGAAATTAATCGCCAGCTTTATGAAGCCGCCAACCTCCCGCCCGCCGGCGCCGAGGGCCCCCCAAAAACCAAGCCTGACTCTGGTGCCTTGTCCACTCAATGCCACGCCGAGGGCCGGCATATTCTCCGCGGCGCGCAGCTTAACCGTTACCGGGAACTGGTGCCGCTTGCGTTCAATGTTGAATGTTACTTCTTTGCCCTGGTTGTCCTTGGTGAATTGAGCGAAGACCTCGGCGCTTGTGAAGCCGTTTAAAAAGTCGCCGGCGCGCAGGTCCGCCGTTTCTGCCGGCGAGCCCTCTTCGATTTGTGCTATCAAAACCTGGTCCGTGTGCTGGCCGCCCAATTTGGCCGGATCGATGGCTATCGGATTGGTGCCGACTAGGTAGCCCGCGACCAATAGTATGTAAGCGAGCAGAAAATTCATAATTACGCCGGCCACCACGATTGCCAGGCGGAAACGAGCCTTTTTGCCGCTAAAGGAATTTTTTTTCTTGACGTTTTCGTCTTCGCCCAACAGCTTAACATAGCCACCCAGTGGGATGGCATTTATCATATATTTTGTGCCGCCCCGCCGGCGCGCGAAAAGAGTCGGCGGGAAACCGAAAGCAAACTCTTCCACCTTGACTCCGGCCAGGCGGGCGGCAATAAAATGTCCCGCTTCGTGAACAAATATCAGGAGTCCTAGAACCAGAACAAAAACAAGAAAAGTAAGCATTAAAAGTATTAGATACTTTGGATTTCTTTAACTTTAGTGACTACCAATTCCTCAATTTGCTGATTGTATTTGGCAATCGCCGTGTTCAACTCTTTTTCCACGCGATATTTGTCGTCTTCGGTGGCGGTACTTGCCTTGACATCGGCTAACACAGCTTCCCATTCTTTATGCCGCAAATTACGCAGGGCGACCCGCGCTTCCTCGGCTTGGGCGTGCGCCGCCTTAGCCATATCGCGCCGCCTCTCTTCGGTGAGAGGAGGCAATGTTAGGCGAATGTTTGCCCCGTCATTGGTGGCGTTCAACCCCTTGCCGGCCGCGCGGATGGCGCCTTCGACTTCACCGAGCATATTTTTATCCCAGGGCTGGACTTGAATCATGGTGGCTTCGGGTATGGAAATAGAGGCAACTTGTTTCAAGGGCGTCGGCGTGCCGTAATAGGGAACTTTTATATCCTCAATGAGCGCGGCGCTGGCGCGCCCGGTGCGCAACTTCGCAAACTCCTCCTTGAGTTTCTCGAGGATTTGCCCCATCTCTTGCTCAACCTGCCTTATATTGTATGGCATAATTTAATTAAATTTATGATATTTGTCATTGCGAGGAGCCCCATTGGGGCGATCCCTCGTATCCTCGGGATAAACTCCGCAATCTGACCCACTAGAGTCATCCTGAGCTTGTCGAAGGATCTCGCTTTCCCACAGCTCCATTATACCTGTCTAGTCAGGAGGTGCAACCTATGCACTATGTGAGTAAGAATGCAAAAACTCTCATCCAAATTTTTGTGGAGTTGATATCTTCTTCCTTGTGGATAAGTCGTGGTCTTTGTAAATTTGGGGTATCATAGTATAATATATATATGAAGAGTAACCAAGTTTTCAAGGCAGTCTATTTTCCCGACTACAAAGAAGCAAACCCAAAAGCAAAAGGCGTTGTTTTAGCTTTTGGCGAGAGAAACATAGACCTGTACAAAAGTATAGCCGTTCTTGGAAGCAATGAATTACGCAACTTACTCGGAACAGACTCTTATCTTGAGCTAGAACAACGTGCGCAGCAGGAAGGATTGCCGGTCAATACCTATTGTCTTTGGTATTTGCGAAAAAATCTCAGCACAGGAGAAAAACCAAAAGCCAAAATAGTAAAGAGCACTAAAAAGACAATATACCACTTTATAAATCAAGTCATAGAAGGAGATTGTTTGGAAGTGATGAAAGAAATTCCGGCAAAATCAATAGATATGATTTTGTGCGATCTGCCATACGGCACGACACAAAATAACTGGGACAGCGTTATTCCCGTTAATCAACTTTGGAGCCAGTACGAGCGCATTATCAAAGACAAGGGTGTTATCGCACTTACGGGGCAAGGACTCTTTACGGCGAACCTTATGCTGTCTAACCCAAGACTTTTTAAGTACAAAATCACTTGGGTCAAGTCAAAACCGACGAATTTTTTAAACGCGAAGAAACAACCACTTCGAAGGCACGAAGATATTTGTATTTTTTATAAGAGCCAACCTGCTTATAATCCGCAAATGACCTATGGTGAGCCTTACAATAAAGGTTTTAGGAAAGATCAATTTACTGGAAGTTATGGCGATTTCAAAACTGTTGAGGTAAAAAGTAACGGCGAAAGATACCCCACAGATGTTGTTTATTTCAAAACCGCTGAAAGTGAAGGCGAGGTTTATCATCCGACACAGAAGCCGGTTGAACTAGGTCGATATTTGGTTCGAACTTTTACGAAAGAGAACGATGTTGTATTGGATAATACTTGCGGAAGCGGAAGCTTCCTCGTCTCCGCAGTGTTGGAAGGAAGAAAATTTATTGGAATTGAGAAAAATAGAGAAGTTTACCTTTTCAAAAAGAAGAAAATTGACTATATCAAGGTCTCCAAGCGGCGCATTAAGGAAGCTAAAGCTCGGTACAGGGCAGAGAACAATAAACTGAAACTATTTTAGATTCCGCTATACGGTTCCTCCCGGAGAACCTGTTGCGCTTTTTCAATTTCGCTATTAGTTAGCGCGCCTTTTTCTTTAAGCCAATTCAAAAGATGAAAGTATTGATTCGAGTGTAAGATCGGTTTCACGATTTTAGCCAGTCCTGTTTCTTTTTGAACAAAAGCAAGATGTTTTTCGGAAAGCACGCCCCGACCAATAAGGTCATAGGTGATTCTTACCGCATCAACGGAGGTTAGATTTAGATCGCCTTTATGGTTTCTATCTTTCTCAACGTCTGGCGGAACAATACTCAATAGATCTTCAACTGTTTCCAATCCGTTGAGATTGCGGTTATAATATTCTATTTCTTGCCCACGATAGGTAAACCATGTTCTTCCTTGTTCGGTAAGAGAGCCGCGCGGCAGATAAACACCTTCATTCGCCACTCTTTCTTTTGATGCCCACCCACAAATGTAAAGAATCCACTTTCTTTGTCTAGTTGTGCCTGGAAGTTCTCTTTTGCTTGGGGTTTCTAGGTGAGTCATCACATAAATATCCGCGTCTAATTTTTCATCGTGGATTTGGCGTGCAAAAAAGTTATGTTTTGCTTCTCTTGGAATACCATCACTACTTTCGTATTCCTCTTTGAAAGGTAATGCGCCACCGCGACATTTGACATCAACTTTTATGCCAGATGGAAGTAAGAGGTCATATCCGAGCGGATGATCTTCTGGGTTAATTTCTGGCATACCCAACCTGTTCCGTATAACCATTTCTGCAAGCGCGCCGAATCCTTGTTCTTCCGAACTCCCACGTTCTGCTCCAGTTCGATTTTGATTTGTGGCAATATATCCTGCCGCTTTTTGTCTCAATTGGAAACCTAGCTCATCAACGAGCTTTATAATGATTGGCTTTGGGCGATGATATTTATACATATTTATTTCGAAAATCAAACAACTGGTTTTTTTATTAATTACCGGGAATTTCTCTGGCAAACCGACTGGTGGTGGGCGTAGATGGACTCGAACCATCGACCTCGTCATTATCAGTGACGCGCTCTAACCGGCTGAGCTATACGCCCCCAACTACGCTCTAGTATACACTAGAGCTACGCTGGGCAAGCATAATATTACAATAAGATACTTGTCCCGCGAAGCCCGAGTATAACGAGGTGCGAAGTGGGAAGCTATACGCCCGTAACTACGAAAACTATATTATATGGTACAATAAAGTTCATCGAGTGTAAAGAAACCAATCCTGATAAGGTGTGCTTGACACCGTTCCTAATTCCGGTTACTATTAATAATAGAATGTTACAAATATTTAATTCGGGCGGAGGGGGTTAGCGGCTAAGGCTGTCTTTTGTTTGTGGACACAAGCCGCCGAGAGCGGCTTTTTGCTTTCGATCTGCCAACAAATCGAAAGCAATCCTCCAAAGCGCAATCTAATTGCAGATTCCTACAATTAGGATACTGCAAGAGATTAAGCGACGGAGGAATAACCATAAGCCAGAGGTCATAACCGACGGTTGTGAATTCTGGATTTGTGGCCGGAACTTTGACAATTTATGCTGCACCGAATCACTGTTCTTGTTCTGTCTCTAAAACTTGCCAGGAAGACACAAGTGATCGTAAGAGCATATGGTGGATGCCTAGGGAGAGTTAGCCGATGAAGGACGTAGTAGGTTGCGATAAGCTTCGGGGAGGAGCCAAACATCCTTTGATCCGAAGATTTCCGAATGGAGCAATCCAGTCGTGTTTATCACGGCTACGCCGTGCTTTGCACGGAAAATTCGAATATCGAATATCGAAACTCGAAACAATATCTAAATTCAAAATGCTTAAATATTTAAACATTTGATATTAATATTTGTTTCGTGCTTCGTGCTTCGAATTTCGTGCTTTCCGCGCAGAGCGCGGTGAGGGAACCCGGGGAACTGAAACATCTTAGTACCCGGAGGAAAAGAAATCAATTGAGATTTCCCAAGTAGCGGCGAGCGAAAAGGAAACAGCCTAGGTTTATTTGACGCTTGAGCGCATTAGAAGAACGTCCCTGGAAAGGGCGGCCACAGAGGGTGATAGCCCCGTATTTGAAAATGCTTTCGAGCTACAGAATAAATCCCTTGTCTATTTATAGATGGGGAAAGTACGGCAGGACACGTGCAATCCTGTCGGAAGAACCCCGCCTTTGGCGGGGGTGGGTGGATCGTCATCCAAGGCTAAATACTAACTCTCACCGATAGTGAACTAGTACCGCGAGGGAAAGGTGAAAAGTACCCTGCAGCCAGGGAGTGAAATAGTACCTGAAACCATATGCTTACAAGGAGTAGGAGCCGATGCTTCGCATCGGGAATATCTAATTAACCTAATTGACCTAATTAACCTAAACAATACCCAAGTACCAATTTCCCAATTGGGATTTTAGACATTGGGATTTGATTAGAAATTAGAAATTAGAAATTGGTAATTCCGACGCGGAGCGTCGGTGACTGCGTGCCTTTTGAAGAATGAGCTAGCGAGTTATTTTTTACTGCAAGCTTAAGGTCGTCAGACCGGAGGCGTAGCGAAAGCGAGTCCCAAAAGGGCGATTCAGTAGTAGAAAATAGACCCGAAACCGGGTGATCTAACCATGAGCAGGGTGAACCCCATCGAAAGATGGGGGAAGGCCCGAACTCACCTCAGTGGCAAATGGGGGAGATGACTTGTGGTTAGGGGTAAAATGCCAATCGAACCCGGAGATAGCTGGTTCTCCTCGAAATATATTTAGGTATAGCCTCTTGTCGCAACTTCAGGGGTAGAGCACTGGATGGATTTGGCGGTCGCAAGACTGCCGATCCAATCAAACTCCGAATACTGAAGGTTAAAGGACAAGGGAGTCAGTCTGTCGGGGATAAGCTCGACTAGGCTAAAGGGAAACATCCCAGACCATCTGCTAAGGTCCCTAAACTATGCTCAGTGGTAAAGGTTGTGATGAACCTTAAACAACCAGGAGGTTGGCTTAGAAGCAGCCATCCTTTAAAGAAAGCGTAACAGCTCACTGGTCAAGGCGCATTGCGCCGAAAATTCAGCGGGGCTAAG
>DATEBX010000083.1:0-4194 GCA_035287145.1 Patescibacteria group bacterium
TAGAAATTAGTAATTTACTTTAGTATCTTCTTTAAGAACTGGCCGGTGAGGGATTTTGAATTCTTCGCGACCTCTTCGGGGGTGCCCGTGGCAACAATTTCGCCCCCGAGGTCTCCGCCGCCCGGACCCATATCTATCAGCCAGTCAGCTGATTTTATTACATCGAGGTTGTGCTCAATTACTAGAACCGTATTACCTCTGTCTACCAATTTCTGGAGAACAGCTAGCAGTTTAGAGGTGTCTTCAAAGTGCAAGCCGGTGGTCGGTTCGTCAAGAATATAGAGAGTTTTACCGGTGTCGTTGCGGCTTAGTTCGGTTGCCAGTTTGATACGCTGCGCCTCACCGCCCGAAAGCGTGGTGGCTGATTGTCCAAGCGGCACATAGCCAAGTCCTACCATTTGAAGTATTTCCAGTTTAGAGGCGATTTGCTTGGTCTCCTTAAAAAATCCGGCGGCCGCGTCAACAGTCATATCGAGGATGTCGGAAATAGTTTTTTCCTTGTAAGTAATTTCAAGCGCTTCACTGTTATAGCGTTTGCCGTGGCACTCTTCGCAGGGGATATAAACATCGGGCAAAAAGTGCATCTCAACTTTTATAAGTCCGTCACCATGGCAATTCTCGCACCGGCCGCCCTTAAGATTAAAACTAAAATGGCTCAACGTGAAGCCCTTAAGTTTGGCGTCGCTTTGCGCCGCGAAGAGTTCGCGGATGGGGCCGAATAGTCCGGTATAGGTTGCCAAGTTGCTGCGCGGCGTGCGGCCGATGGGAGATTGGTCTATGTTAATGGCTTTATTGAAAAGCTCCAGGCCATGGATTGCCTTGTGTTTGCCCGGTGTGGCCTTGGCGCGATAAAAGTGTTGAGCAACTTTCTTGCCCAGAATTTCGTAAATAAGGGTAGATTTGCCGCTGCCGGAGATGCCGGTGACACAGACAAAAAGCCCTGTCGGAATATAGGCATCAATATTTTTTAGGTTAAAGCCGGCGGCGCCTTTTATTTCTATGGCAAGCTTGGGCTGGTGAGCACGGCGTTTCGGTGGAATATTGATGTTCTTTTTTCCGGAGAGATACGCGGCTGTCAGGGACTTATTGCTCTTAAGGACGTTGGTAAGTTTGCCCGCCGCCAGAACTTCACCGCCCGACAAGCCGGCCAGAGGGCCGATATCGATTATGTAGTCGGCGGCTCTGATAATAGATTCATCATGCTCGACGACGATGACGGTATTGCCTTTGTCGCGCAGCATTTTTAGCGTCTCAATGAGCTTGGCGGTGTCGCTGGGGTGAAGGCCAATGGATGGTTCATCTAATATATAAAGAACGCCAGACAAACTACCACAGAGTTGCGTCGCAAGCCGTATGCGCTGGGCTTCACCGCCCGCGAGGGAATCGGCCTGGCGGTCGAGAGTCAAGTAAGCGAGTCCCACCTCCTCCAAAAAGCCCAGGCGGCTAATTATCTCATGCATAATGGGACGCGCGACGCGCGACGGCTCGGCGGGCAGCTTCATCTTTGATATAAACTTTTTTGCGTCCGTCACGGACATACCATTAATTTCGGTAATGTTTTTATCCGCCACCTGGACGCCCAGAGCGTCAATTCTTAATCTTTTGCCCCGACAGCTCGAGCAGAGCTTCTCTACCATATATTTCTCAATGGTCGTTCTAAGATATTCGGAATCCGTTTCCAAGTAACGGCGCTCGAGGTTTTGGACAACGCCTTCAAATTCGTCGTCGCCAAAAAGGACAAACGATTTAGCCTGGTCAGATAATTCTTCAACCGGAGTATTCAAACTAAAGTTGCGACGCTTCGCCAGCTCGCTTAAAGTTTTATCGTACCAGGCGGTTTGATTGGTCATTCTCGCCCATGGCCGAATGGCTCCTTCCGCCAAAGTCAGCCGCTGATTGGGGATGACTAAATTGGGGTCAATAACTTTTTTTAGACCCAGACCGTGGCAATCGGGGCAGGCGCCCTGCGGACTGTTAAAGGAAAAAAGTCGCGGGCTTATTTCGGGCAGAGTAATGTGGCCTTGGGGACAAGTAAAGTTTTCGGAAAAAGCCAGATTGGATTTATTATTTGTGATATAGATTGAAGTTTTACCGCCGCCGAAAACCAAACTTTTTTCGATGGCCTTCTTGAGGCGTGTCACTTCCTCGCTTTTCTTAAGATCGCTCACCTGAAAGCTGTCAATGACAATTTCAACATTATGCGCGTTTCCGGGGTCGAGGTCAAGCGTAGTCAAATCGTCTCTGTCAAAGAATTTACCGTCAATGCGGCTTCGGGTATATTTGGAGTTCTTGAGCTTCTGGGCGATTTTTAAGAGCTTTGAAACCGACTTTTCATTTTCAGCGACCGGGGAGAGAATAAGCACCTCTCCGCTTGAGCTGTTCACGCCGGTGATAGCGAAATCAAAAATCTCGCGTCTGGTATTTTTTACAAGCGGCTTTTGGCAGATAGGACAGTGCGGCTGTCCGGCGCGGGCAAAAAGCAAGCGCAGGTAATCGTAAATTTCCGTTAAAGTTCCCACCGTAGAGCGAGGTGAGCGGCTGATGGACTTTTGGTCAATGGCGATGGCGGGATTAAGCCCCTCGGCGCTGTCGATATCCGGTTTATTGAGGACACCGAGAATTTGTTTGGCATATGTTGAAAGATTTTCGACATAGCGGCGCTGGCCTTCGGCGTAAATAGTATCGAAAGCCAAACTGGATTTACCCGACCCAGACAGGCCGGTTATTACCGTTAGAGTATTTTTGGGAATATCAACGTCGATATTCTTGAGATTGTTTGTTCGCGCGCCTCGAATTTTAATAGCTTCTGTCATATTTGATTATGAAAATTACCAGACACTAATCGGAAAAAGTGTACCAGATTTGTCAAGAGAAAGCAAGGGATATGCTCACGCGCGGATGGTCGCGGATTACAACTGATTACGCGGATTTACGCGGATGATGCGCCCTCGACCCCAGTGGGGTCGGGGCTTGACAACATTAAGGTATGTAGGGTTATGTTAGAGTTACAAGCTTATTTTTTATCATAATAATTAGGGAGGCGGAGGAGGTGTATGAAGGAAAATGAAGTCCATACGATTGTTGGTTCGAACGTTAAGCTAACAGGAACTCTTAAGGACACGAACGACATCGTGATACATGGCACCGTTGAGGGTGAGGTGATATCGGACCAGAATATTGTTGTCGATGAAACGGCAAATGTTAAAGGGCCGGTGACGGCACAGTCGGTTAGTGTCTCGGGTGTTGTCGAAGGCATGGTCAAAGCTCTCGATAAACTGGAAATTCATCCTTCCGGACGCGTTGATGGCAACATTCAAACCAAAGACCTCATTATTCATTCGGGGGCTCGTTTTATTGGCAAGAGCGATATTATTTCGGATGACCAGAGCCAGGGCACCAGCGAAGAAGGTACGCCCGATGTCGAACAAAGCGACGAGGCGGAGGAAGCGGGAGAATCGGAGGATGAGGAGGTGAAGGTGGAAGTTGACGAGGAATAATTGTATTTTGTGCTCATAAGTTGGTTAATATGGACCAAAAGAGCGCGTTTATTCTATGTATTATTATGTTTTTGAGCAGCCACACTCTAGCGCAGACCGCAAAGTAAACGATAAAGTGAAGATGATTCTCACTGACTTTGGCATAGCCGGCGAATTTTGTGTGTCTTCGCCCGCCAGAAGCGCCGAAGAGCTGGTAGATATGGGGTTGCGCAAAGGCATGGGTACGATTGTAGCGGTTGGCAGCGAAGACCACATTAACAGAGTAGTTAGTACCATAAAAACTCTTGAGCGCGGCCTGCACAGAGATATTGTTGTCGGCGCTGTGCCGACTAACAAGGAATCGTCGCTAAGAGAACGGCTTCGCCTTCAAAACATCCAAGAGGCCTGCGAAGCTCTAAAATATCGCCGTTTTACCACCGTTGATGTCGGCTATATTGAGGGAGCGAGCTATTTCCTAACGAGCGCGGAGATTCGCGTCGCGCGTCCCACGAGAGTAACTATAAAGGCCGACCGCTGGGAGAGCGAGGCGGAAATCACCGATATGGCCATATATTCAGACTTAACCTTCAACTTCTATAATAGTCAGCATGCCAAGGGTCTTGTTGACCGCTGGGTATCCTGGCTTACCAACAACCGAGAGGTTCAAGATAAGGGTATTAGTTTATTCAGGGCGAAAATCTTGCGTGTCTCCGGCGAG
>DATEBX010000084.1:0-5720 GCA_035287145.1 Patescibacteria group bacterium
GGGGAGTCATTCCCGAGCAAACGGGAAACCAGTACCATACTGGATGCCGCATTCCCCGCTTTCGCGAGGACAAGCTTAGTGCGGCATGACAAAGGGGTGGCCTACATCCCCCTTCCTCGTGGAACAAGCTTCAGCTTACTCACACTCCAAAATCTGAACCTGCAAATTGCACACTTCGGAAGTGTGCAGAGCGGTTTACCGGTCTTATTGCCCTCATTGCTATAAACCAGTAAGATGATAATAATGGCCCACATTGTCCACCCCACCCATCCTCCCCTTGGTTGAGGGGAGGTAAGGAGGGGTCGAGCTTAGCGGGGCGTGGCAAATTAGTAGGTAAATAATGACCAATACATCAAAGTTATTTTTTATTACTACGCCAATATATTACGTCAACGATAAGCCGCACATTGGGCATGCTTACACAACCATCGCGGCCGACGTGCTGGCGCGTTACTATCGCCAAGCCGGAAAAGATGTCTTTTTTCTGACCGGTACCGATGAACACGGCGCTAAAATAGCGTCGGCGGCGCGGAAAGCCGGCCAAGCCCCCCAAGAATTTGTTGATAAGCTTGCTCCCATCTACCAAAAAGCCTGGGAAGATCTTGATATAGAGTATGACGGCTTTATCCGCACGACCAATCATGAGCACGAGCAACTGGTCAAAGAATTAGTCCAGAAGTTAAAAGCCGCTGGCTACCTCGGAAAAAGAACTTATGAGGGGCTGTATTGCGAGGGATGCGAGAGGTTTCTTAAATATGAGGAATTAATTGACGGCAAATGCCCGGACCACCACGTGGCGCCTACCAAGCAGAGCGAAGAGAACTATTTCTTCTTACTCTCAAGATTTGCGGAACAGCTGCGCGAGAAGATTGAAAAAAATGAACTTGTCATCGAACCGCCAGCGCGGCGCAATGAAATATTGGGAAAAATTAAACAGGGTCTCGATGATGTCAGCGTCTCGCGCGCCGGCGCCGGTTGGGGCATCCTTTTTCCGGGTGACGAGGGGCAAACGATATATGTGTGGGTTGACGCGCTCATTAACTACTATTCCGCGACTCGCATATTCGACACGGAGGATTGGGAGAAGCATCCCGCCGACATCCACCTGATGGCAAAAGATATTTTGTGGTTTCACGCTATTATTTGGCCGGCTATGCTGATGGCATTAGAATTGCCTCTGCCCCAAAAGATTTTTGCCCATGGTTTTTTTACCATTGACGGCAAAAAGATGAGCAAAAGCACCGGCAATGTCATAGACCCGACTAAAATGGTGGAAAAATACGGCGCCGATGCGGTGCGCTACTCTCTCTTGCGTGAATTTCCCTTTGGCGAAGACGGTGACATCTCCGAAGCCAAAATCGCCGCCCGCTACGAAAAGGACTTGGGCAATGAACTTGGCAACCTGTTGCAGCGAGTATTGGTAATGATAAATAAATACAACATCAATTGTCATTCCGAGCACTTCGACAAGCTCAGTGTAAACTCTGTCGAGGAATCCCTTGGTATCAAAAAAGAGATCGAATCCTGCCGCTTTGATACTGGCCTCGCGCTCATTTGGGATATTATCCACAAAGGCAATGTTGCTATCGACAAAGAAAAACCCTGGGAATTAGCAGTGACAGAAAAAGAGAAGCTTGCCTCGGTTCTAAGAGCTGAACACAATCGACTTACGACTATTGCAACCTTGCTCGAGCCCTTTATGCCGCAAACGGCTAAAAAGATGCGCGAGCAGTTAACTACTCTCAAGCCCGAGCCCCTCTTCCCACGGCTGTAATAACGTATTAGCTGCCGACCGCTATTTTGTCATTGCGAGCGACTTCCGAGGAGCGTGGCAATCTGGGTCTAGATTGCTTCGCCAGGTCTCGCAATGACATCAGTTTGTTTGCTGGATTCGCGTAATTCTATCCGCGTTCATCTGCGTTGTACTTATCTGCGAATATCCGCGTTGACTAGCGAAGCTGGATATTTGTGTTATATTTGCATTAGTCTGGCCCACATCTGCCTAAGGAGGTGATTAAGATGGCTGGACAAAATGGTCCTCGGCGCATGACTCTCGCTGAGCTCCAATACCACCGCTCCGCCAAGCCTCCGCCGGAGGTATATCGTCTCTACGAAGGCAACCAGCGATGTGAGGGCCATGATTGCCAGAGATGGCTCAATCGGTATCGTCCCGACCATGAGGGGTACTGCGGCACCCATCGGTACTGCGTTGTCTGCTCGAGGGGCTTGGCGTCGGACGAGGTGTCGCGAGGCATTTGCGACGAGTGCGCCATCGGGGCGCGAAAGGAGTAAGCCAGTTGCCAGAAAAAGGCGAGAGTCACCTAACCACCTCCCCATCCAAACCTAAGTAGCTATCATCACTACTTGGCCGCGGATGGGGAGCCCTTTTTAGAGTTTTAAAATGTTTTTCCCTTTTTTCGCATTGGGATTTTAGTCATTGGGACTTGTTTAGAAATTAGAAATTAGGACTTAGAAATTATTGCATATGTTTGTTGACACCCACTGCCATCTTAATTTTAAGGCCTTTGACGCCGATTGGCGGAGCGCTGCTGAACGCGCCTTCGATGTTAATGTAAAAGGCATTGTTAACGTCGGGTCAAATTATAGTACGAGCGTACGCGCGGTTGAGTTGGCGCGACAGTACCGTGATGGAAAACTCGACAATGGGAAATTGTTTGCGGCTGTTGGCTTGCATCCCATCCACGTATCCGCCTTGGCTAAGACGCCAAGTCGAGACAGGGGCGATGAGGATTTTAGAATTGACGAATACAAAAAATTAGCCCAAGATCCGAGCGTTGTCGCCATCGGCGAAACCGGCCTGGACTTGTTCCATACTCCTGATTCGGTCGAGCGACAAAAGGAAGTGTTTCAGCAACTCCTATTCTTGGCGGGGCAGATTGATAAGCCGGTAATTATCCACAACCGTCAAGCCGGCAAGGAAGTTATAGAAGTATTGGCTTCCGCGAAAAAACCGGCGCGCGGTGTTATGCATTTCTTTAGCGAGGACTGGGCGTACGCTCAAAAATTATTCGAACTGGGTTTTTATATCTCTTTTACGGCGGCGGTTACATTAAATAATGTTAGCGCTAGTACCGTGGAGGTCATAAAAAAAGCGCCGCTCGGCCGGATAATGATAGAGACGGATGCCCCCTATGTCGTACCGCGCCTCCAAAAGAACAAAGGTATTAAACGCAACGAACCTACTTTTGTCACAGAGGTAGCAAAGCGTATCGCGGAGATTAGGGGCATCGATACCGCCGAGGTTGCCCGCCTCACCACCCAATCCGCCATTGACCTTTTCGGCCTAACATAATCATTACCCCCTAAACTCCCCTAAACCCCCTAACAAAACCCATAATGTTGCCCTATAAAAACCCATTAGCTTATAAACAGCTTCGGACTTGGCAGCAAGCCAATGAGATTTTGCGCCTTACGGAAGAATTTATTAAAACCCTGCCTCACAATGAGCCCGCCAAAAGCCATATGGATCGCTCTGCCCGCTCAACGGTAAGAAATATCGAAGAGGGTTTCCGCCGAACTTCAACGCGAGAGTATATTAATTTCTTGGGCTTTTCCGCCGGGTCAAACGAAGAATTAATGGCCGACTTCGAACACTGCCTTTCCTCCGGTCATTTCAACCCTCATTGGGGTGAGGAATCTCAAGCGATGGCGGAAAGGGGTTTCTGGCTGTGCAAAGGCGAGGGTAAGATGCTTTTCAATCAGATAAAAGCGCTGGAAAGGAAAATGATTACCGAGAAAACCTTATCCGCTAGTGAAAATGCTAGGCGAGCAATGAAGGAGAATAAAGAGAGACAAGAAGAGTTTAATAAATATCTCAAGGGGTTTTTAAGGGATAAAAAGGGGCCGTAACAGCCCTTAAATCCCATAATAACCCATCGTATCTAGAACAGTGTTGCCTGCGAACTACTGTTCTTTTCTTTTACCCGACTCTTGGGTTTGTATATTTCTTGAGTGCTAGCGCTTGCCGGTTCGGCGCCCTTGGCTCCTTGGGCTTTCAACAATATCTCCTGCCACTTGATATCGGGAACTGGCCAACGGCGCGCCGGCTGTTCTTTGGCGTAAGCGGGGCAGATTTCTTTATAGTCGCACCACGGACAGAGGTTGTTAATAATCGGCTCAAATTTCTGCCGCTCAATTTGAGCTATGGTCTCATATACCGCCTCTTTCATCCGCGCGACGTGGCCTTCGTCGCGATAGGTGGAACGGCGCACTTGCGGCTCGAGGAAGTATAAGGTTAGGCGAATATCTTTCACGTCCGGAAATCTGCTTCGAATGGCGTGGTAATAAAAAGTCAGTTGGATATTGTCGTGGATATGGGCTTGCGACTCAAGTTTGCCGGTTTTGTAATCTATAATTTCAAGCGTGTTCTGACCGCTCGCGTCTTTTATTTTATCAAGTCGGTCTATGACGCCGGAGAGGACGTGCCCGCCTTCAAGGGGAATGGCAAAATAATCTTCGGTTACCAATATCTCCTGGGCGTTGGGGTCGTATTTGCTATGGAAGGCATCTATGAGATTGAGCCCCTTTTGCTTCCATTCCTCCGGTTTCAGTTTGGCTTCTACAAAAAGGCGGTCATCCCACCTTGAGTGATAAAATTTATGAATATCGTCAAGCGTGCGCAACTTTATGTCTTTGAGCATATAGTGCAGCGCTTCGTGGACCAAGCTGCCAAAAAATAAATGATGCGATTCTTTTTTGGGCAGGCGGTCAACGTAAGAATATTTATATTGCAGCGGACATTGTTTGTAGGTGGCGTAAGCCGAGTAAGAAATTCTCATACTTTTACAGTGTAGCTTATTTGAACGACAGTACAACTCACGCGAATGCATTCGAATGGGACACTAATGACGCTCGAATTAGCTCGCGAATGGCAGAGTTTCTTGTAGCACAAAGCTTTTTCGCCAGAGGCGAATCCGCCTTCGGCGGAAGCTTGTTGGTAGCACGATAAACCGTGGCCTACGAGAAGAGTTTCTTGTAGTACAAGCTTTAGCTTGCAGCTCCACCCCTCCGCTCCTTGACAATTATTCTGCCTTTACCTATTATATGTGTGCTATCGCACCTTGTAACTTAAAACTTCAATTGGGGCAGCAAAGAGGTCGTGAGATCGTGATTTCTTTACTGCCTCAATTATGAGGCGGAGAGCCGCGGAAAGCGGTTCACGATGTAGAGGTGATCAGGATGGGAATCTTTGGAACACTTGAGAGAACAACTGATCTACAAAGCAAGCTCGAAGCTGGGGGTGTTACGGAGAAAATGGTCAGGGCTTCACTTTCGGACGCCGAGATCCTGGGAAGAGTTGCCATTGCTTTCGGTGTCGAAAGCACAACCGGCTGGCTCGACCGGCTTGTCCAGGCCGAGAAAGCAGTCCACTGTGCGTTCTTCGGCCGGACGTTCGACCTCTCGCAGTTCCGCTCGACACTGGAGCGCTACGGCGAAGATCGTGTCAAGAAGTGGGCCGAGCTCGGGCTGGAGCCCCACTACCTTCCGGAGTGGACATTCTCGCCCGACGCCAAGGTTCGCGGCTGGAAAGTCAGGCCGGAACCGTGGTTCTGGGAGCAACTTGCGGCCGGCAACATCAAGCGCCGCAACGCCGCCGGCGAGCTGGAAACGATCACGGCAGTCGGCTTCGATGGTGCTACCCTTCTCATCGACACCAGGTGCAATCCGGTCTACGACAACGGCCGCCAGATGTTCTTGAA
>DATEBX010000085.1:0-5830 GCA_035287145.1 Patescibacteria group bacterium
CGCCGACGCCTATGACGACAACGCTGTACGCTTCCCCCGGCGCGACCTCGGCTGTCTTATTAAATAATTTTTTTATCTCATCCGGCCTGGCGGAGGCGGCAATATCAAAATCTTTCGGCGGCACACCCAAGAGGGCATCCCGCACGCATCCACCCACCAGGTACGCCTCAAACCCCGCGTCTTGCAGTTTTTCACAAACTCCCACCGCGCCACAAAAAGCATCTTGTTTCATTAATATTTATTATACCTTGGCTAATTAAAATAGCACGCCGCATTGTATTTGACATATAACATTGTTATTGTACAATAACAATGTATGACAAAAATAGCGACCGTGACAAACAAGAAGCAAATTACCATCCCTGCAATGCTTTTCAGGAAGGTGGGTTTTTACAATGGCCAAAAAATCCTTGTCAGAGAGTTGGACGGTGATATTATCTTGTCTTCATTCGACGGCATCGTCAACGAGTTGGCCGGGTCGCTTAAATCACCCAAGCAATGGCAAGGAAAAAATATTGACAAAATTATTGATTCCGCAAAAAAAGAATATTTAACTAAACGGGAAATTCACAAAAATTATCGTTCGAGCCCCAATGGGGTCGAGAACTAATAACCTATTAAACATCTCGAATAGCCCCGTTGGGGTTCTCTCGAAGTATAAATTAAAATCAATGATCTTTGTCGATACCAATATATTCTTGCGCCTTCTCCTAGGTGACAATTTGCACCAACACCGAACGGCAAAAACTCTCTTTTTGGAGGGAGCAGCGGGCAAGAAAAAACTACTAACATCGCTTGTCGTATTTTTCGAAATATATTGGGTATTGAGCTCTTATTATCAAAAGAACAAAAGCGAACTCTCCAGTGCGCTCAACAAGATTCTGGATATGGAGTTCATCTCTCTTAAAGAACGGCCAATGATTAGAAAAGCCGTTCAATTGTTTTTCGAAACTCCGCTTTGCTTAGAAGATTGCTACAATATCATCTTTGCCCAATCGGAAGGCGCTAAGAAGCTCGCCACCTTCGACAGACAACTCCAAAAGCACTTTAGCCAACCAATTCGCAATGTTCATCCAAAAGACAACAATACAACGGCTTGACCCCGTAAAATTCTCCCGATCCTCGATAGTAATCGGGATCGAGGATCCCGAGCCAAGCCTCGGGACTTACTGTCAAATCTACTCCGTAGTATTATGACAGTGCGTCACCACGGGGTTTGCGCCCCGAACCGTGTTCTATTTGAATAGAACTCTGATTCGGGGCTTGACATAAATTGTGCTATAATTGAAATAATGTGAATACTGTCATTGCGAAGCTAGGTGAAGCAATCTGATGTAATCGTCATCCCGACTAGAGCCCCACTGTGGGGGCGGAATGGAGGGATCCCTTGACGGAGTTTACCCTGAGCTTGCCGAAGGGCTCGGGATGACCGCGGACGGTCAGATTGTCCGCCAGACCTCGGCTCGGCCTGTCGAGATGGGCCGCACCCACGACCCAAGTGGGGTCGGGGCTCGCAATGACAAGGGTAAATAAAACAGAAACAAAATATGACCAATCGTGATGATCAGCAAATCGAGTCCGGGGGCGACTGGCTTGAGGAATACGAAGGCCAGCTGGCGATCGATGTCTACCAAACACCGGAATCGGTCATCATCAAGGCCCCAATAGCCGGCGTTAAGCCGAGTGATCTTGAAATTACGGTCAATGATGAAGTCGTTACCATCAAGGGACACCGCCGCACCAGTGACGATGTGCCCAAGGAAAGCTATTTTGTCCAGGAATGCTACTGGGGCGCCTTTTCCCGCTCTTACGTCCTGCCGATAGCCGCCGACGCCGAAAGCTCGCAGGCGGCGCTTAAAGACGGTATCTTAACCATAACTATTCCCAAGCAAGAACGCACTCGCACGAGAACCATCAAAGTCCTCGGAACGTAAGTTCCAAATCACAAGCACTAAATCACAAATAAATTCCAAACTCCAAAGGTTTCGAATTTCAGTATTTGGAGCTTATTTGTTATTTGGGATTTACTAACTCTTGAGTTATTCTTGAGGACAGCATAATATATAGGAGTCGCGATTTAATAATGGAGTTACTATGACACCAAAGAAACTGCGTAAAATAGTCATTCCGGTGGCGGGTTACGGCACCCGTTTTTTGCCCTTTACCAAGGCCCAGCCCAAAGAGATGATTCCCGTTATCGACAAACCGGTCATTCAATATGTGGTGGAAAATGCCGTTGCCGCCGGTTTTAACGAGGTAATACTGGTCACCAGTTCCAATAAGCGCTCCATCGAGGACCACTTCGATTCCAACTTTGAGCTCGAACACAAGCTGAAAAAAGCCGGCAAGGCCGAGGCGCTCGAAGCCGTGCGCCACGCCACCAATTTGGCCAAATTCATCTTTGTCCGCCAACCGGAGCCGCTCGGCAACGGTCACGCCGTTCTCATGGCGCGCGAAGTTGTCGGCGACGAGCCATTTGCTATGGTTTGGGGTGACGAAATCTTAATATCCGAACCTCCAGTCCTCAAACAACTGCGGGATTGTTTTGAAAAATACCACAAATCAACTATTGTTCTCATACGCTCGCCCAAAGACAAGTTTGAAGAGTACTGTTCCAAGTACGGCTGCGCCGATGTCGAGGATTTGGGTAACGGCGAATTTAGGGTCAAGGGCGTCATTGAAAAACCCGACCCGAAAGACGCGCCGTCCGACCTCTTCTCGGTTGGCGGCTGGATATTCGAGCCGAAAATTATGGAGATACTGGCTGGCACAAAATCGGGTAAGGGCGGCGAAATCTGGTTGCAGGACGCCGTTGACGTGCTGGCCAAGGCCGGCGAGCTTTACGGCAAGGAAATGGACTGTAAATATTACGATATTGGCTCGAAACACGGCTTTCTGCGCGCCACCATCGACTTCGCCCTCGAGAGAGAGGACACCAAGAAAGAACTCGCGGAGTACCTAAGGGGGCTGAAGATATAAGCTGATAATTTCTAATATCTAATTTTTAATTGACCTAAAAAATGTCCAATTTCCCAATGACTCAATTTGAGGCATTTGTTAATTGGTGCTTGTTTAGAAATTAGAAATTAGAAATTAGAAATTTTATCAGTAACCCCTCAACACCAGTTTCGTGACTTTGTCCTCGCCGAGCTCTTGATTGATTTTAGATACAACTTCGGCTTCTTTGAGTTTCAAATAATACAGCTTTGGGCCGGCCGGCACCATCACCTTGAGCCGCCCGTCGCGCCACGAGACCGCCTCGTACTCTCCACCGCTAACTTTGTTGGCAACGGCAACAATGCGCGCCGCGTTCATGACGGCGCCAATCCGGTGCTGGCGCGCGAACTCTCCCATCAAATCACTCGCTTTGTCCATGATTACAACACAAAACAGATTGTTTTATTTTATCTTCTTGAATTCTGTTTCGGTTAGACCTGCTTGCCGCAAGATTGAACGAAAAGTTCCTCTCGGTACCTCTTTACGCTCAACGGGTATGATAACTGTTAATACCGATTTACTGGTTTTACGGTATTTTGCGTGACTGCCCCTTTGCGATACAAACGCAAATCCCAATTTTAAGAGTACTTTAATTATTTGAACCGACGAATAGAGCTTAGGCATGCGCAAGATTGCGCTTGATTAATTTAGGGTTATCAACGCGGTTAAATTTACTGTCGTCCTCTAAATATAATTCTACGGCCTCAATGAGATTCTTGAGTGCTTCATTCTGGGTTTGGCCAAAACTGGAAACGTCAACATTTAAGCATTGGGCAACACAATATTTACCCTCTCGCCAAACTACATTTTGCAATTCGATATCTTTTTTCATCTTTAACCCTATTTGTATTGATTATACGATTGCATGGCGCAATAATCAAACAGAAAACATATAAAGAGTGCTCGAACCGCGCGTTTTTATTTTATGTATTTGCACAACCCTGGATGGATCGTCAATACTGTAAACTATCCTAGTTTCACCCACTCGTAGTCGATAATTGCCACCCAGCCCAACAAGTTTTTTGGATTGCTTGGGCCTCTGGTCCGTCGCCAAGCTCAAAATAGCGCAAGCAATTCTCTTCTGCTCTAGATTGGAAAATTTCCTGTGGAGTTCCTTGGCCGCTTTTTTATCGATATCGACACGATATTTCATCTCTTATCGCCCGCAAGGTCCAATTCCTTTTTCATACTCTCGAAGGGTACAAAGTCATTACGTTTTTTCGACTCTTCAATATCGCGCAAATCGACCATATCTTCGTATAGTTCTATAGTTTTTGACAACTCCTTATACTGTTTGGGTGAAAGCATAATACCAACGGTTTGCGAGTTAGAAACAATAACTAACGGCGCGTCTTTGACGCGGCCTATTATTTCCTTGGTTTTGCGACGCAAATCAGTTGCGCTGATAATATTGTCTAGCTTAAGAGTTGTCACCCTATCTCCTTAATTAATTTACTAATAGCATTAATATCATATTACAATGCACATTCTATTGTGTCAAATTTTGTGTAATAGAGTATTAACACAGTTAAAGCTCGATAATTTTTGCACCGTCCCGAAAGGCCTCGGGGATGTATTCGGCGTCGGTGGCGGTGACCAAGACCTGGGCGTCGCCGACAAAGTCAATCAGGGCTTCGCTGTGGTGGCGGTCCAGCTCCGCGAAGACGTCGTCGAGCAGTAAGATGGGTGTCTCACCCTTCTCCGACTCTAGGATGCTCATCTCGGCCATCTTGAGGGCTAAGAGCGCCGCCCTGGTCTCACCACGACTGGCGGCAAGGCGCAAGCTTCTCTCGTCAAAATATAGCTGCCAGTCGTCGCGGTGTGGTCCGATAGTGGTATTGCGGTAGCGCACGTCGCGCCCACGCGCCGTCTGCAAATCATCGGCGTATTGGCTCGGGTCGGTAACGGTCTTCTCGTAGCGGTACCGCAATACCCTCTCACCTTTCGCGGCGCTATTGTCGAGCCGCTTGAAGCAAGTGCCAATCTCTTGATCTAGAAGTTTGACGATGGCCAGCCGCTCGTTGAGTATTTTTTGGCCGTACTCGACCAGTTCCTTTTCCCAGAAATCCAACTCATTCTCTCTGTTGCGGCCGGCCGCGATGCCGTCAAGCAGTTTGTTGCGCGCCTTGAGGATTCGATGATAATGCAAAAGGAGGCGGGTGTAGTTGGGCTTGAGTTGGGAGGCGAAAATGTCCAGTTGTCTGCGGCGCTTGGCCGGCAAATCCACCGGTAGCTCCATAATCTCGGGCGCGAAAAGCACCGTCGGCATTCGGCCGACTACGAGGGATACCGGCACCACCTTGTCGCCGACAAAGGCGATTTTCTTGTCGCCGTCCTGCGCAATAGCCAGCTGAAGCGCATCACCTTTTTCCGATGTAAGCGATACCGATACCCGCGCCACCTGCTCGCCCCAATAAATAACTTCGCTGTCGCGGCGTGTTCGGTAACTGCGGCAAACGCTCGCGAGATACATCGCCTCAACGATATTGGTCTTCCCGACACCATTGGGACCCACCAATATAGTCACCCGCTCGGGTTCTAGCTTATACTCCTTGAAGTTTCTGAAATTAGTGAGCTTAAGAGTACAGATCTTCATAAATTAAAATATAAAAAAATAATTGTCATTCTGAAACCCCTTGGGGGTGAAGAATCTGGGCCCAGATCCTTCGCCCCCTACTGGGGGGGGCTCAGGATGGCACCCCCGAGGAGCAAGCTCCTCGGATGCCTTACACTCATTGACATATCAATATTTGGTTTGAAAGAATAACTTTAGCTGTTTGATTTGCTTTATTGAATGCTTTCCTTCTTGTCTGGCGATATAGCTTTTTATCTT
>DATEBX010000086.1:0-3511 GCA_035287145.1 Patescibacteria group bacterium
TGGCGCGCCAATCAAACCGCTTCGACTACCGAGGCGACTACCGAAACCTCCTCTGATACCACCAAGACCACCGCCAGTAGCACCGATAACAGTACCGATGGCACCGATGTATCAGCCACCAGTGTCAAGACAACTTCCACCACCGCTTCAGTGTCTTTCGAGAAGGCCTTAAACGCCAAGGATTACAATGCCATGAAGCCGCTGCTGGCCGCCACGGTTAATTTCATACTTGACGCCACCGAGTGTTGCGGCGACGTTACAGCCGACAAAGCCATCGCCCAGCTCAAAAGCCGTATCGAGGACACCAGCGTCGATACCTACAACTTCTCTTCTTCGCAACAGATTGTCCAAAAGATGAAAACCAATCTGCCGGAATCATTTAGTAAGTGGAACAATATCGGCATATCGAACGGCAAAGATTATCTGGCCTACAATCTGGACACCAATGTTAAAGTTAGTGAAATTCTTATGGGCTTTACCGATACGCTCGATTTAGAGTAAGCTTGTAGTACTATGACCATCTGGCAAGCATGCGTAATGTTTATTTACGCCATTGTGGCAGCCGCATTTTTTGTGTGCGGACTTTGGCAATGCCGGCGCGGACGAGCTTATACCAGATTTCTGCCACTCAACATCATTGGCGCCTTCGTCTGGGGCGACGCGGTAGTTTTCGGTTTGTTTTGGCTCATTGTCTCCTCCGCCATCCTGCTCTACGGTTCGTGGTGGCTGTTTTTATTGGTGTTCGATGCGTTTTGGCTGGTGCGCAGCATTGGTGAGACGATTTACTGGCTCAACCAGCAGTACTCAACACTTGACCGCAATCCTCCGCGCCGCCTGTGGTTCTACCCGCTTTTTCGCGACAATTCCGTCTGGTTCGTCTATCAAACTTTCTGGCAATGCGTCACCGTTATCACCTTTGTTCTCCTGCTCCTCCTTTGGCGCCAGTTCTAAAATATTAAATACAGAGTCCGAGGACTTTATTTATTGCATCTCGAGTGGTAAGATGCCGTTGCGGACCTAAAACAGGAGGAGGTGTCTTCTTTGACAACGGGCCAGCGTACCATCGCGATAGACGCCGATAATGTTATCGTGGATACTACCTCGCCATTGCTCGACTTCTATCGCGCCACACGTAACCCCAGCTCAAGAGTGACGGTTGCCGACTGTCACACCTACAACCTCTGGGAGGTGTGGGATTGCCCCAGAGAAGAAGCTATTAGGGTTGTCATGGCATACTTCGGGTCTGAACAGGCCATGGCAGCGCTTCCAATCCCCGGCGCTCAAGAAGCATTGCTTGTGCTAAAAGAGCGCTTTAAGCTAGTTGTGGTTACCGCTCGCCGAAGTGAATTCGCGCCGATGACCATGGACTGGCTGGACCGCTATTTCTCGGGGATTTTCGACGATGTCCTTTTTGCCAACCATTTCGCCGTCGAAGGAACGGAAATACCCAAAGCCGACCTTTGCCGCCAAGTCGGAGCTCGGGTCCTCATCGATGACCAGATAGACCATCTCGTGCTATGCCAAAAGGCGGACATTACCGGCATCCTCTTTGGCCGGTACCCGTGGCAGAGAGGCGCAGAGCTCCCCGAGATTATCTTGAGAGCGCCGGATTGGCCGGCAGTTCTGGCTCATCTCACTCAATAACCCGCCGCGGGACGCGGCGGGTTATCCGCATTGAAAAATTACTCTTAACGGGTTAGAATAAAATTGGTTATTGGGGAGTCGCCAAGTGGTAAGGCAACGGCCTCTGGAGCCGTCATTCGAAGGTTCGAATCCTTCCTCCCCAGCCATGAAGTTAAGCACTCCTGTCATCAGGATAGATTCCTGACTGACAGGAAGCGCATACTTCATGGCCAGCCATACTTCAACAATTTCAAAATGTATTATGTTTATGTTTTAGAAAGCCAAAGGGATAATAAACTCTACATAGGCTCAACCCCGGATTTGAAAAAGAGGTTTGACAAACATCGGAGAGGTAAGGTTTTTTCGACGAAAGGTAGATTGCCGCTAAAATTGATTTTCTATGAATGCTATCTTGAAAAGGAAGATGCGTTGAGAAGAGAAAAATACTTCAAAACAAATTCAGGAAAGAGAGCGTTAAAATTAATATTAAAAAGTTATTATCGGGGTCGTCTACCCTGAAGTTAAGCACTCCTGTCATCAGGATAGATTCCTGACTGACAGGAAGCGCATACTTCAGGGTCTAAAGGTAGGACGCAAGGTTCTGGCCCTTGTAATCTAGGTTCGAATCCTAGTCCCGAAACCAAATAATAAGATATTTACAATTCTGAAGGTCTAAAACGCCGAAGAGTCGGCGTCTAGCTGATTCAGCTCGGTATCGAGAGCGTCAAGGTCAGCCTTATTGAGTTCAACTTCAATTGTTTTAAGGTCGCTTGCGTTATTGACCGTTGCCGCTGCCTGCCCCGAGGCCCCGGAACCGGTACTCGTTATCAATGTCGCTTCACCCGGCAAGCTTTCTTGGCGCGCGATAATGAACGAAGCGACCAGGAGTACTGCCGATAAAACAACAAAAATCACTACGGCAACTGCCACTGTTTTCGCCGGTTTGGTAGCTTTTTTTTCTTCTACTAATTCTGCCATAATTTATAATTCTCCATCGGTTAATTAAATCCCGCCGCCGCTTTCGGTGGTACCGACAACGGAACGCACCGCCACAATCAAATTCTTAATTGATATTCGATATTCCTTTAGGGCGGATTTAACAGATTGTATACCAATCCTAAATTGATTCAGTTTTGCCTTGGGGTCATCAGCGGAGCAGACAAAGTTCTCCACGCTGTTTTGGGCTTCGGTTAAAGCTGTTTTGATGGCCGCTTTTTTGCTTTGGACATCGGCCACTAGGTTGTCGTAATTGGCCACCGTCTTGCCACTCGGCACGACCTTTGAAGTGTAGTATGTCTCAACGCGCTGGGCTATGGCATCAAACTTTGCTTGCATGGTTGTCGCCAATTTCGTCGTTTGGGCAATGCGTTTCTGGAGAGCTTTTTCTTTCGCTTGGCAGGCCTTGAGTTTGCCTTCCGCCAGACGATTCTGCTGATTTTTACCCTCGGCCCGAGCGCTGGCGGCACCAAGACCCGCGTCATCCGGCTTGCCGACTGCGAAAGTCGCCCCCACTGGGGCTAAGACAGCAAGAGTAAGAAACAAACTGAAAAGAATGAGATAAAACGGCTTGATATGTTTTAGAATCTTCATTATTCAACCCTTACTTTGATATTACCATACTACTAAGTATTGTCATATTTTAGTAAATTATAGCAATAATCAAGCATATATTACCGAATCACAAACATCTCGAGTTCTCTTATCTTCCTTAACCCTATATCGGCAGTAATAAATCCTGTTGCTCCGTGGCTTAAAGCTGTCGCCACCAAGATAGCGTCCGGGGTTGCCAGCTTATATTTCGCGCGCAGCGATGAACTTAAATCAGCTATCTTTAAGTCCACATCGGCAATAGTCAAGTTGGGAAAGCCAGTCAATAACTCTTGATATT
>DATEBX010000087.1:0-5660 GCA_035287145.1 Patescibacteria group bacterium
GAATGGTGTTTATGCGGACTTATGGAATCACCAGACAGGCGGGTTCTTAGAATAATGTCAAAGAGACACTTTGACACATAAAATATGAAATTAGAAAATATACGAAACTTTAGTATCATTGCGCACATTGACCCCGTAAAATTCCTTACTGCCGAATCTACTCCGTAGTATTACGGCAGTGCGTCATTCACGGGGCGAGAGTCGGACATTTATCATTTAGCTAATTTTATGACGCACAAGATAAGAAATTTCTCAATCATTGCTCATATAGATCACGGGAAGTCCACGTTGGCGGACCGCCTTTTGGAGTTGACTGGCGCCATAGACCGGCGGCAGATGAAGGAGCAGGTTTTGGACACTATGGACATTGAGCGCGAGCGCGGCATCACCATCAAACTGCAGCCAGCGCGTATGGTCTGGCAACCAAACAAATTGAAAATTGAAAATTCGAAAATCGAAACTCGAAATAAACTTGAAATTAGAAATTCGAAATTAGAAATTTCAGATTTAGCTTTTGAGCTAAATCTGATTGATACTCCCGGCCATGTTGATTTCTCTTATGAAGTTTCGCGTTCCTTGGCAGCGGTTGAGGGAGTATTGTTAGTTATTGACGCGACCCAAGGTGTGCAGGCCCAAACCCTCGCCAACCTTCATTTGGCGGAGGAGGCGGGTTTGGCAGTTATACCGGTTATTAATAAAATTGATTTGCCGGCGGCGGATGTCGAGAAAACTACCAATGAACTAAATGCTCTTGGCATAGATTTTGTCTGTCCGCCCATCGCCATTTCGGCAAAAAGCGGCACCAACATCGAAAAAGTCCTGGAAGCAATTATTAAGTTTATCCCGCCGCCCTCTGGGCGAGAGAAGACAGTTGCTCGCGCCTTAATATTCGACTCGTATTTCGATTCCTACCGCGGCGTTATTGTTTACGTGCGAGTGGTGGACGGGACCATTCGTGCCGGAGACGAACTCAAAACCATGCAAACCGGCAAAGTTGCTGAAGCATTGGAAGTTGGCGGTGTGTGCTTGGGACTGCACCATGAGCGCGAGTTGCGCGCTGGACAAATTGGTTATATCGTCACCAGTTTGAAAGATATCGCGGCGGCGCGAGTGGGAGACACTATCACTACTATCATTAGTCGGCAGACGTCAGTCGTCAGTAGTCGGTCGTCAGGCGATCAACGGCCAACGGCCAACGACCTTCCTCTTGCGGGGTACAAGGAGCCGCAACCGATGGTTTACGCGGGGCTTTATACGGCAAGCGGCGATGACTACCAGAAATTGCGCGACGCGCTGGCGAAGCTCAAACTTAACGATGCCGCTTTGCAATACGAGCCCTCCAGCTCGACGGCTTTCGGTTTTGGCTTTCGCGCCGGCTTTTTAGGGCTTCTCCATCTTGAGGTGGTCAAAGAACGTCTCGAACGGGAATACGACCTCGATTTAGTCGTCACAGTCCCGACCGTTGCCTACCGACCCCAATCCCAAAACCCAATCTCCAATGCCCAACCCCTAACCTCAAACCAATGGGAGGAGCCCTGGGTTAAACTCGAGATTATATTACCCGAGGAGTACTTAGGCGGCGCCATGCAGTTGGTCATCGGCCGGCGCGGCGTGCTGGGCGATGTCAAATACCTGGGGGAGCGAGTGGTACTTGAAGCCGAAGTGCCGCTCGGCGAAGTAATTATTGATTTTTACGACAAGCTGAAAGCCGCTACCAGCGGCTACGGTTCGGTAAGCTATGATTTAATCGGCTACCGGCCGGCCGATTTGGTTCAGCTCGATATTCTAGTGGCGGGGGATAAGGTGGATGCCCTCTCTCGGCTTGTGCCAAAAGTTAATGTTGACTTCATCGCGCGGCAAGTGGTGGCCAAGCTCAAAGAAGCGGTGCCGCGCCAGAGTTTTGAGGTCAAATTGCAAGCGGCCGTCGGCGCCAAAATTATCGCCAGTGAACGCCTAGCGCCGTTCCGCAAAGACGTTACGGAGAAGTTGTACGGCGGTGACATAACTCGAAAAAGAAAACTGCTCGAAAAACAAAAGAAGGGTAAAAAGAAAATGGCACGCCTTGGCACTGTCGAAGTCCCAACAGAGGTTTTCGTCAAGTTGTTAAAGTATTAAATGCATCATAATTCGCAAAACTCACCCCCGATGGGGGTGAGTTTTGCTTGCAAGCTAAAAACTTGCTTACTTGGCGGGCTCTTCTTCGGTGCCCTCTTCTTTTTCGGGACAGTCGCAACCCTCGCATGTTTTTGGGTCACACTTGCTGCGTGGTCCTTTGCAGGCGCCGGCACACATTTCCTCTTCTTCGGCCATTTTGACCTCCTATGATTAAACTTTTTTACTGTGACTTTATTCTACCATATATAATTATACGCCGATACAAGAAAATTAGTTTATAAAGTTCATAAGGTTCGTAAAGTTTTTAAAGTGCTATAAAAAATGTTTCGTAGAACAAGGTTTACCTTGTAAGCTGACACGCTCCCGCCCGTATTAACATTCGGGCAAGAAAGCGTGGCCTACGAAGACCATGGGTATGGGTGGAATGCGGTGGCTAACAACCGGAGTCCTGGCTGGCGAGAGAGCTGCTGATTTCTTTTTCGTACGCCTGAACGGTGGCAATGTTCTGGTTCTCGGTTGTTGAGAGGTCGGTTTCGGAAAAAGCGGGATTAACGGAATACCAGGTTTTGGTCGCGAAATAGCATTGTAAATCTTTATGGACAAATTCGCGGCCGTGGCGGGCGTAAATCTCATTGCGCGCCACCTTGAGCTGCCATGGCGTCAAGCTGGTTAGTTCGGCGCGGCTTATGACTCGCGTGTTAGAATCGGCGATGACATAGTCTCCAATAATGACATCCTTAGTTGAGCTTGTTGAAGATGCCAGTCCTGTTCCGGCGCCGGACGCGGGTGTTGTAGCGGATGGCGAAGTGGCGGAACTGGCGGCCGGGCTTGTTGTGGTATCGCTGTTCGTTACTTTGCCGGACGAGTCGCCCTTCTTTGAGAACTTATCTTTGAGTAAATATTTCCAAGCCAAGAATCCGCCGGTGCCAAAGACAATAACTACCGCAATGATTATAACCACAACAAGTCCCTTCACGCTGCTACCTTCTTTGCGTGATGGGGTAACAAGGTGGTCGGGGTCGCTATCCTCTTCCTTAGCTGGCTCTTCTGGTTCGGGTTTCTCCGCCGCCGGTTTGGCTTCTTTCTCCTTTTCTTCAGGTTCTTCCAGTTTTACTTTATCCTCTGTTTCCTCTGTACCTGTCGCCGGCTCTTTTGTTTCGACGGCTTTTTTAGGGTCGCCAGTTTTATCGGTTGCCATAATAACTCTCCTTAGGATATATTTACCTGAACTTACATATTAACATTAGTCATTCTCGAGCCGGATGAAATCCGACATCGGGAATCCAGGTTCTTGGATCCTCGGGTCAAGCCCGAGGATGACAGATGCTTAATATAAAACAATTAAAAATAGAAAAATATTTGTTGCACGGCCGAGCGGAAGAGGTTGCGGAATGATTCGCTGTCTATGGTATAAATAACCACGAAGACCGTAACGAAGATGATAATCGAAAGCCACTTGGTAAACGGGCCGGCGGTGCGGATAGCGAGCACCAGCGCGATGACGGCGATAATCGCCGGCGCGAGAATTTTTAGGTCGCCCAAGGGGACAATAAAACCGCCCAAATACATATCGCCGGCGCCGAAGTAATTGGCGAGATTGTAGCTCACCCCGGTAGCTAGAAAAATCAGCTCGAGAATCAAAATGCCGAGCATGGCCCACGAAGCGACTTTGGTCGAGGCGCCCGGCTCGGTGCGGTAAACTTCGTATATCACCGTCGGAATAAGCAGGACGATGGCGTAAACAGGGTTCTTTTGGGTCACGCTTAACGCTATGCCAATGAGCGCCAGGAGTGTCAGTCCCAAACAAATTGGCACGGCGTATGTCGTTGGCTTCGCCATTTTTTTTCCTTGATAATTAATAGCCGCTATTATAACCGCTTAAGTAAACCATATTTCCGCTGTTTGGGTCGGAATCATAATTTTGGGCAAACCGCTCGCCGTTGCACTCAAGAGGGTGGGCGTCGCGGTATGCTTTGGTAATTATTAGTTCGTCTCGATTCTTGACGCCGCGGGCAAGGTACTTGGCAAAAATCGCATCCGGCATGACCTCAAAATAAGAAATAAACTGGGAGTTAAACCCCCGCCGACCTTCGATGGCGATATCGGTGTTCTGGTATTGGCCGATATTGCCAATTTGCTCGCCGGCTTTGACCGCGCTTCCGTCCTTTATGCCGCCTAACTTATAGATATGAAATAAGCGGATTGTGTAATCGGGAGCGTCATTCGGTTTAATGTAAATTTGTTCGCCTATGGGCATCTTTTCAGACTGGATACTTGTTATTCTGCCGTCAACCGGGCTGTAGATTTTTATATCGGTTTTGCCGTCGGGAGCCGGCGGCAACCCATTATTTTGGCTACGCAAACGTTCACCCTCGGCGCTGTTTTGAACATTATAATAATGCTTCATACTCCGGCAGGTTTCATCGGTTTCTTGAGAAAAATCGTGTCCCGACCCCGAACGAAATTTAGAAATCGCCACGATTTTTTCCAAATCAATAAAGTCCGCTTGGATAAATTGCGCCGGTTTACCGGCACTCTCATCGTTTTTTTCTCTGGGTTTCAGGAAGGAAATAGCTACTCCCAAGATTGCCAATATTCCAATTCCCAGTAAAACCCACTTAAACCATCGCCACATAATGCTTTAACCCCGTAAGTATTCCATGCTTCAATCTCATTATACCGCTAGTTGTCCTCTTTGTGAAAAAGTTTTCTAAGTTCGTCTTTGGTTTGGTCGAGGATTTTCTTTTGGCCTTGCGGCAGGTTGCTGCCGGCGCGGTTTATGTAGAAATTAAGCATCGACATAGCTGATTGATACGGATGCTCTTTGCGCCTGGCATTACTTTCGGCTGCCTTTTTGAGCGCCAGCGCAATTTTGCGCGGCTCCTTTTGGGTGAAAACGTCATCCCCAATCTCCCGCGCGCCGCTGCGCTCCGTCACTTCCTTCGACCAGTACTTTTTCTCCGCCACACTCCCTCCTTTATAATTAAGTAACATTATACCGCAAACACAGCCATATTGATTAAGAAGTCTTGAATAATGCCTCTATAACGGGTATTATTTTATCGTCATTAGGGCCTGTAGCTCAGTGGTAGAGCAGGAGCCTTTTAAGCTCTGTGTCGTGGGTTCGATCCCCACCAGGCCCTCCAAAATACAGGATAGCTAAGCAACAATGAAAAAATTCCTGTCCTATCTTCTGTATCTGTTAATAATAATTGCCCTGTTTGTAGTATTCTGGTTCGTGTTGCGTCCTTTGTATAATCGCCGAACCTATATTACTGCTCCGGACGAAGTAACCAAATGGCTCTATGCGTTCAGTACGCTTTCACAGGTATGTGCGGCAATCATTGCCTTTGGCGCAACTTTTGTTGTTTTTAAGCTAGACAAGCTATATACGGCAATAAATAAGGGTATAGTATGAAATTGCCACCAATGATACCTTATAAATATGAAAACGCATTTTGGCTGTATTTACTGCGGTTCCAAAAGGTTCTGGAGGGTGCGCAGAAATCATTTCAAGTGCGTCAAATGCCGCAAAGAAATAACCA
>DATEBX010000088.1:0-2783 GCA_035287145.1 Patescibacteria group bacterium
GTATGCTCGATGGCGCCAATCTCCAGCATTCGCTCTCAAGCGAAGCCCAAGGCACCATGGCCGATGCCAAAGAGCAGGGTATACCCTTCGCGCATCTTGAAATTGACAAACTGACTCCCGCCGCCGCCGGCGAGTATCTCGTTTTCTGGCAGTTTGTCGCTTATTATCTCTCGGTGCTTGAGGACGTTGACCCATTTGACCAGCCCCAAGTCGAGCGCTCCAAGGAAATCAGCTTTATGCTCCGCAACAAATCTTAAATGTCAATTATATTGTCATTCCGAGCTTGTCGAGGAATCCCTTTCTGAAAGCGATTTCTCCATTTCAGTCGAAATGACAAACACTTGCGATGTCATTCCGAGCTTGTCGAGGAATCCCTTTGTACTTGTATGAAGTATTACGTTTATATACTAGCCAGCGAGAGTGGTACTTTATATACTGGTGTTACTAACAATCTCGAACGAAGGATGTATGAACACAGAAATGGCTTGGTTGAGGGGTTCACAAAGAAATACAATTGCAAGAAGTTGGTGTTCTTTGAAGAATATCTAAGTATTATTGATGCTCTAAATAGAGAAAAACAGATAAAAAAGTGGCGGAGAAGCAAAAAAGAATGGTTAATAAAAACGGTCAACTCGACATGGAGGGATTTACTTACCGACTAAGGGATTTCTCCATGGAGCTTGCCCTGAGCGAAGTCGAACGGGGTCGAAATGACAAACGTTTGCCCTGTCATCTCGAGTGAAGTCTGCGGAATCGAGAGACCCCTCAAGTTTTAAGTTTTGAGATTTAATATTTGGATTTGCCATTTGCGATATTAGATTTGAGATATAACTATGATAGCTAAACTTACCGGGAAAATCGTACATCGGGGAATAAGTTGGATTATTTTAGATACTAACGGCGTTGGCTATAAGATATTTTGTAAGATAAATGCGTCGAGCGATGGTGATAATATCGAACTGTTTGTCCACCATCACATCCGCGAGGACCAGCAGACGCTATACGGTTTTGCCACGCTCGCGGAGCTTGAACTTTTTGAGCTGCTCATTACTGTCAACGGCGTTGGTCCTAAGGCGGCAATGGCGATTATGGGTTCCGCCCGCCCCGAAAAAATTACCGCGGCCATCGCGCAGGGCGACGCCGGTTTGTTCAAGGCAATCAGCGGCATCGGCCCGAAAGTCGCCGCCAAAATCATCGTCGAGCTCAAAAGCAAAGTCGGCGGCATCGGCGGCTATGACTTGGCCGGCTTAGACGCGTCGAGCGATGTCGTTGATGCCCTCGAAACTCTCGGCTACAAAAAGCCGGAGATTGCCGTAGTGCTCAAAGATATGCCCGAGGGTCTTGCCGACACCCAGGCCAAAGTCAAATGGGTCCTCAAAACCCTCGGCCGAGCCAAGAAATAGTCTATGCTTGACCTTAATCAAAAAATAACGAGTATTTATGGGGTTGGTGAGACGCGGGCAAGAAAATTGGATAAACTTGGTATTAAAACTGTCAAGGATTTGCTTTACTTCTTTCCGCGGACGTACAAGGACCTCACACGGCCGCAAACTATCGCATCGCTCAAAGTCGGGGAAGATGCAGTCATAGAGGCCGAAATCGTGACTATCGCCGCTGGGCGGACGCGGCGGGGGTTTGTTGTAACCAATGCGCTCGTGAAAGACGATTCGGGACAAATGCCGCTGGTCTGGTTCAACCAGCCATATATGGCGCGCTCATTGAGCCAAGGAGAAAAATATATTTTTTACGGTAAGGTTGATGCAAGCAAAGCGACGAGAGCAAAACAACTTAATTCACCTGTCGCGGAACGATACGCTAAAATTATACCTATTTATCCGGCCACTGCCGGTTTGAGCTCAAAGCAATGGCGCGTTATTTTGGCCGGCGTGGTGGCGCCGGCGCGCGACTTGCCCGATTATCTGCCCGATATCATTGCTCTTCGGGAAAAGTTGATGCCTCTCGGACATGCGCTCCGGCAAGTGCACGAGCCAAGCTCTATGAAACTACTCGAGGAAGCGCGCCGGCGCTTGGCGTTTGACGAACTGCTCCACCTCGCGCGCCAGTTTATGGACTTTGAGCGCGACATACACTTGCGCCAAGCGCCGGCGATAAATATTGACGCATCTTTACTCAAAAAATTCGTTAGCCGTTTGCCCTTTAAGCTCACGAACGGTCAGCGCGTGGCGGCTTGGCTGATAATAAAAAAGATGAGCGCGGCCGGCAAAACAGTATCGCCGTTAAACTGCCTTTTAAACGGCGATGTCGGCAGCGGTAAAACTGTCATTGCCTTACTGGCATCGCTCGGCGTCATAAAGGCCGGCTACAATGCCGTTTGGCTCGCTCCCACCGAGATCCTCGCCCAGCAGCATTACAACACAGTTAAGGAATTAACCGATAAATTAAGAATAAATGTCGAATTAGTCACTGGCGCCACTAAATCCAAAATCTCCCGACGCCCCACGCCCTGCGCCCAACTAATCATAGGGACTCATGCCCTACTTTATCGCAAAGATACCATTGGCAACATCGGCCTTTTAGTGATAGACGAACAGCATCGTTTTGGCGTCGAGCAAAGACGGGAACTCCTGCGCGAGCAAGCTAGAACAGGTTTAATCCCGCATTTCTTAAGTTTGACGGCCACGCCCATCCCGCGGACTTTGGGGATGCTAATAAGCGGCGCGGTAACCTTGATTACCCTCAAAGAAAAGCCGAAAGAACGCAAGCCCATAATAACTAAAATTATTTCCAATACCTCCACATTTTGTCATTCCGAGCACTTCGAC
>DATEBX010000089.1:0-6232 GCA_035287145.1 Patescibacteria group bacterium
TCTGGACGTTGGCGAGCCACTCCGCGATGGTGTTGATGTCTCTTATGGGCATAGTTGCGCAGTCGCCCCTGAGTAGTTCCTCGACGGTTGGGGCTATGATGAGCTGGTAGTCCCGGCCACATGCCCTTTCGAAACTGCAGAGCTCATCTTGAGCTCTCTGGTAAGCATCCTCGATTTCCGGCGTTGGGGCACCCAATTGTCCCTCGCCTTGCATGATAAGGACAATGGGCGTTTCATCTTCTGTTATTGGCATAACTATCATCAGCCACAACAGATTGGAGCTGTTGAGGATAGCCAGCGCCAAGTCCTTCAACGCCCCATGGACTGCATCGTCCATATGGAATATCATCTTCTCTATCGCTGCCCTTAGCATGCCAGTAGTCCTCCTTGTTGTTTGGAAGGTAGGATCCCTTCTAAAAACATTAGATTTCAATGTACTGGTTAGTTGTATCGCTTTTTGTTTAAAAATAAAATAGAAATAGAAATAGGGGACGGAAATAGGGGACGGTTCTCTTTTTATGGTAAAATTCGGCTTTTTGAAGTTTGGCTTGCAACCGCTAGACCCGTTGGGCGAGCCGAAGGGCGGAAGAGAGATAGTTGTAACTTCCTGCGAGGAGATTGTAATAAAATTCTATCAAAAAACCACCTATTCTAATATATAAGAAAAAAGACCCAATTGATAGTTGTCATTCGACACCCTCAATGGGTCTAAATTTGCGCGAGCCAGTTTATCAACACAGTCGGTCTGATGGAATCCGCCGACAACCAATTGATCAACTGGCTGAATTTGCGCAATAATGCTTTTGGGCGATGGATAGACCAACCTTCGACAATGCCGTTCAAAGCTCACACCAGCCGACAAGACCCTATCGGTTTTACCGATGCGAATGCGCGCGTCGAGCAGCAATAGGTCGGGTGTCGCGGGCTTGCGTACTACACTAAACAACAACCAGAAGATCCGGTAGCCCTTTTGGCGGTAGCGGGTGTCGATGATGGCATTAAGCCGTTTCAGAGCTTTCAACTTGAGAGGATGACCGTGTGTTTCTTCTTTAATGTAATGCAATATCGGATAGAGAAACAGAAACACCTTCATCGTTGCGCCTCCTTCCGGTTTGGTAAGGTACGTCTGCTTTTCTTTTACCGCTCTCGCTCCTGGTCAAAGACCACGAGCGAGCCCCGGTGGGGCAAGTCTACTGGCGGCCAGTTGAGCTGGCCCTTGCCACGCTAAGCGTGGCGGAAGCGAGAGGATTCGAACCTCTGATAGCCTTGCGACTATACTTGCTTTCCAAGCAAGCCCGTTCGGCCACTCCGGCACGCTTCCATACCCAAATTATACTCCGATATGGTTTATCTTTCAATAACTTAGCTCCCCATTACCACCGCGTAGGTGGTAATGGGGAGCAGAAGCGGTATACTGATACTATGACGAGGAAAATACCACTTGTAAATAATGAAAATTATCATGTAATAAACCGTAGTATTGCGGGATATAAAGTTTTCAATCGACGGTCGGATTTTGAAAGATTTTGTAATATTATAGAGTTCTATCGGAGAAACTTACCCTATAAATACTCCGTTTTTAATCGACTGACTCTCGGTGAGCAGCAAAATATCCTTAAAACTTATGCTTCCAATAATATGCAGCAGGTATCCATTGTCGCATACTGTGTAATGCCTACCCATATTCATATTATATTGAAGCAGCAAGGTGATCGTGGCGTCTCGAGGTACGTAAACAATATCCTAAATAGTTATTCGAAGTATTTTAACATTAAATACAAACGCAAAGGTCCTCTGTGGGAGGGGAGGTTTAAGAGTGTACATATAGAAAGCGACGAGCAGCTATTACATCTAACGCGGTATATTCATCTTAATCCCGTTTCAGCAAATTTGGTTAGTAAACCAGAAGAATGGGAGTATTCGTCTTATAAGGAATACTTAGGTGAGGGTAGATTCGAATTGTGCAGCTACAGAGGATTGATGGAAATCGAGCCAGAAAGTTATAAACGGTTCGTGAGAGAACGAATAGACTATCAGAAAGAACTCTCTTTGATAAAAAGTCTACTACTTGATAATTACACTGGTTAACCCCATTACCACCGCGTAGGTGGTAATGGGGGGTTTAAGTTTTTTATGAGAGGGGTATTGTTGGGGTATGGACTCGCAGACGGAAGAAATTAAGGGGCGGCTCGATATTGTGGAGTTTGTCGGGCAGTATTTGCAGCTCAAAAAAACCGGCCAAAACTGGCGAGGGCTGTGTCCTTTCCACAGCGAAAAAACACCGAGCTTTATGGTCAATCCGGAGCGGCAGATATACAAATGCTTCGGTTGCGGCGAGGGCGGCGATATCTTTAGTTTTGTCGAAAAAATCGAGGCATTAAGTTTTTATGACAGCTTGAAGTTTCTTGCCGAGAGAGCCGGTATAGAGCTCAAGACGCCCTCCGGGCAAAAAGGATTTGGTTCGAGCGGGGACTCGAAATTGAAGCTCTACAAGCTCAACTTGTCCGCGGCGCGGCTCTTCCACACGCTCCTTATAAAGCATCCGTCAGGCAAAGCGGCGCTGGAGTATGCCAAGAGCCGCGGCATAACCCGTGAGGCGATAAAGCAGTTCTTAATCGGCTACGCACCAACTAACAGTACGGGCGTGAAACTATATCTCACGCGGCAGGATTTTACGGCAAAAGAAATGAATGACGCCGGCAGTCCGGAACGTTTTACCAACCGGCTAATGTTTCCGATATTCGACACTGTCGGCAACGTGTCGGGTTTTACCGGCCGCGCGTTAGCGGAAGGCCAGGAGCCAAAATACCTTAATACTCGCGAGACGGCAATATTTCACAAGGCGCGGATATTGTACGGCTTTGACATTGCTAAAAAAACCATTCGCGAGGAGGGTATGGCTGTTTTGGTAGAGGGGCAAATGGACGTGGTAATGAGCCATATCGCGGGGGTTCGTAACGCGGTGGCGACGAGCGGGACAGCGCTTACGGAGGACCACCTTTTGCTCATTCGCCGCCAAACTAATCGCGTGACACTGGCGTTTGATAACGACGATGCCGGTTTCAAAACGACGCTCAAGGCCATAGAGATGGCGTGGCGGTTGTCGCTTGACACCAGTGTTGTGACTATGCCGGAGGGCTGCAAGGACGCCGGCGATGTCGTTGCGGCTGGCGCAAAAAATTGGACGGAAGCTGTTCGGGGCGCATTGCCGGCATATGACTGGCTCTGGCGGCAACTGTCGGCTCAACACAACCCCTCCGCGACTTCCGGCAAAAAAGAGCTCATGCGCGTGCTCGCGCCCATAGTGGCGGCGGCGGCCGACCCGGTGGAAAAGGATGATTACATCCGCCGCTTGGCGCGCGATTTAGGCGTCGGCGAACAGGCGGTCAAAGAAAGCGTTAGCCGCCAACAACCACCAAGATCAGTACCTACCGGCGCGCCAAGCGGTCAGGATTCCCCCTATGAGGCAAGCCGAGAATGGTGGGAACTTCTGGCGCTCCTAACTTTGGCGCCGGAGAAGATTGCCGATGCTAAGATAATCCTCGCGGGTAATCTGGGCAAAGGCAAGATAGCTCTCATTTACGAAGCGTTATTTAAATGGTATGATAAACACAGCCCAAAGGAGAAAAAAGTTGCTTTGGGCCAAATATTGCCAAAAAATGACGCCGATGCCACCCAAGCATTGGCGCTCAAATTTGAAAACGAATTGGCTGACGGAGCCGTGATAGCTCGCGACATTGACGAGCGGCTCAAAAGAATCGATGAGCGACGGCGGGAAAAAATGAAGGGTGATTTCGCGGCGCAAATCGCGAGTGCCGAGAGAACCGGCGACATCGCCCGCGTCAAAGAGCTGGTGAAGCAGTTACAAGAGAAAACGAAATAATATTGTTCATAAAGTTCATAAAGTTCATAAAGTTTTTAAAGTTCATAAAGTTTTTAAAGTTCATAAAGTAGCAAACCATTCAGACCTTACCCGCCCCGACTCGCCCCATTAGGGTTCGTCGACGCGAGGCGGGTGAACCTTACAAACCTTACAAACTAAACTTATGGCTAAGCGGACCGATACAACATTGCCTCTGCCGGGACCGGAAATGGAGCTGGCGCCCCAATATCGCGACCTAGTACTTAAGGGCAAAGCGCATGGTTTCATTACCGAGCAAGAAGTTTTTCAGGCCGTTCCAGAAATCCACAAAAAAGTGGCCGACCTTGACGTGCTCTACGATATATTATTGCACTACGGCATAGCCGTTAAACCCAAACAAAAACTGATGAGTGTCGAGGGCATACTCGACGAAGTCAACGGTAAAAAAACCGTTAAAGACGAGCTCGGGGATATATCCGACGACTCCGTGCGCATGTACCTGCGTGAAATCGGTCGCATTCCCTTGCTCACTACACCACAGGAAGTTGAAATCGCGCGGCGCAGCGCCGAGGGCGACCGGCGGTCGCAAAAAAAATTGGCCGAAGCTAATCTTCGGCTGGTTGTAAGCATTGCCAAAAAGTACATCGGCCGCGGTCTGTCACTTCTTGATTTAATCCAAGAGGGTAACACGGGTCTCTTGCGCGCCGTCAATAAGTTTGACTGGCGCAAGGGTTATAAATTTTCGACTTACGCCACGTGGTGGATACGCCAAGCCATTACTCGCGCCATAGCCGACCACGCCCGCACCATCCGCATCCCCGTTCATATGGTCGAAACCATCAATCGCCTTATCCGCATCCAGCGCCAGTTGGTGCAAGAGCTGGGGCGCGACCCGCTACCGGAGGAAATCGCCGCCGAAATGGGCATACCGGTCGACAAAGTCGAGCACATCTTGAAAATTTCCCAAGAAACCGTTTCGCTCGAAGCGCCGGTCGGCGAAGAAGAAGACAGCAAACTGGGCGATTTTCTGGAAGACAAAGACAGCTTGTCGCCGGAAGAAAATACCATCTACCAGCTTATGCGCGGACACATCAAAGAATTTTTGGAATTCCTGTCGCCAAGAGAGCAAAAGATATTGCGCATGCGCTTCGGCATTGACGATGGCCGTACGCATACTCTCGAAGAAGTCGGCAAGGAGTTTGGCGTTACTCGCGAACGCATTCGCCAGATTGAAGCCAAGGCCTTGCAAAAGCTTAAAAAACATGAACTAAGCGACCGCCTGAAGGACTATTTAGTGTAGTCGCAAGCTAAAAGTTTCAAGTTACAAGTCTGAAAAAACTTGTGACTTTCAACTTGCTACTTGTAACTCTTACAGTGTGCCGACGAGGATGACGACGAGACCGACGATAAATATCACCGGCGCGGCGAGGCCTTTGACGACGGTGATGAACTCCGGCATCCACCATGTGGTTAGGCCGTAAACGGCAAAAGCCATAATGGCCAGGCCGACTAATAACATGAGCGCTTTTTTCATGGGACCTCCGTAATAAATTGGATTAATAATACTATTTTTGTCTATTTCTCAATATAGATTATGGGTGAGAAAATGCAAGAGCATCGAATAGAGTTTATAAGGTTCTTAAAGTTTGTAAGGTTTTAAAGTCAGATGGTTTCGCTTTATAAACCTTATGAACTTTCTACTTGATGAACTAATATTTGTCAGCAAAAAATGCTTATCTGTCGGCTTTGGGCGACGGGAGCGTAAAATAGGCGATGATGCGCCGTCGGGCCATATTTACCGAGCGCTGTTTCGTGAACTTTAGTGCCATAGCCAAAATTGCGGTGAAAAGAGAAGGGGTGGAGACTAGAATCACCACTGTGCAATTCGACCATCAGCCGGTCACGGGTGACTTTGGCGATGATGCTGGCGGCGGCAATACTCGCCGACAAAGTGTCGCCGTCCACCAGAGAAAGCTGTTTAGTGTGAGTGACAAGAGAAGGCGGGAGGCGCAGGTAGTCAATAAGCAGATGGTCGGGCGGGTTCTTGAGAGCGTCGATGGCACGCTTCATGGCATGATGGTTAGCCCACGCCAAGCCGTGCTGGTTAATGTCCGCGACCTCGACCACGCCGATGCCGTAGTCGCACTCCTTTTTTATAAAACGGGCGAGGAGTTCGCGGCGCTTGGGCGAGAGTATTTTTGAGTCGCGCAGGCGGTTAAGTTTGCGCGGCAAAACCACCGCACCGGCGACGAGCGGCCCCGCCCAAGCGCCGCGCCCTGCTTCGTCCACCCCGGCGATGGCAGAGTAGCCGTCATTTTTCAACATCGCTTCGTAGTGGTAAAGAGAAGGCATTTTTGAAAAATCCAAAAC
>DATEBX010000090.1:0-4436 GCA_035287145.1 Patescibacteria group bacterium
ATAATGCCGACATTGCGGCGATAGTAGGGCAAATCCCTCTCCCGCACGCGAGTGATATCGCGTCCCGCCACCATAATTTTACCCTCCGTCGGCACTTCTTCGCGTACCAGCAGGCGGATAAGAGTTGACTTGCCGGCGCCCGAAGGTCCGACCAACACCACAAACTCGCCCTTGTGGATGGTAAGGTTAACATTGTCAAGCGCCGTGATTCGGTTCTGGTAACGCTTGGTAACTTTGATGAACTGAATAATGACTCCTGAGTCAGATATCAAAGGAATCCTCCAAAATAAATTATACCATAAATAGATACAAAGTTTTCCGAATTTATCACTCGAATACACGCGAATAAGACGCGAATGACACTCGAATATCACACGCTAATCCAAAACAAACAACGGGGGCTAAGTGCGGCGGAGCCAAGCTTTGAGTTTGGCGAGGGGCCAAGTATTGATAACTTCGGCGGCGGTCAGCCAGCCGCGGCGTGCCGTGGCGACGCCATAGGGCATAAAAGACAGATGGTCGGGCGAGTGAGCGTCGGTATTGACGACAAACATCGTGCCGATTTTACGCGCAACGTGAATGAGATTGTCCGGCAAATCAAGGCGGTCGGGAAACGAGTTTATTTCCAGCGCCACATGGCGCGCCGCGCAGGCGCGAAAAACCTTTGGCCAATCGGCTTTAATACCTTCTCGGCGCCCGAGTAGGCGGCCGGTGGGGTGTCCCAGAATATCGACCAGCCCCGTGTCTATCGCCTTTATCAGCCGATGGGTGGTGACGGAAGGGATTTGGTAAAAGCTCGAATGGACCGAACCGACTATGATGTCGAGCTCGCGCAGAAGTTCGTCGTCCATATCGAGGTCGCCGTTGGCCCGGATATCAACCTCGATGCTAGCCAGAACAGCCGGCGCGCCATGGGCGGCATTCCACTTCTTAATTTCGGTGATTTGCCGGCGTACTTTTTTGGCGTCCTGGCCGCCGGCTATGCCCAGCCCCTGGGAGTGGTCGGTGACTGCCATATAGCCATATCCCAGATCTTTATTTTTTTGCCACATAGTACCGAGGTCGGCCGTGCCATCGGAGCGGTTGGTGTGCATCTGCAAATCACCTTTTATATCGTCGATTTTCAACAATTTAGGGATTTGATGCTTCATCGCCAACTCGAGCTCGCCGCGGTCCTCTCTCATCTCCGGCGGCAAATAGTCCATACCCGCGAAGTGGTAAACATCCTTTTCGTCGGCGCACCGCACGGTTTCACCGGCCTTGGCGGCATTCAACACGCGTTTTTGCGCTGGGCTCGTTTCAAATGTTGCAATAGGCCAGCGGCCGCCTTTTAATTTTTTTATGCCGTGCTCGGAAAAACTCAAACCCTTGGATTGTAGATATGTCCTGAACGCAACGTTGTGTTCTTTGCTGCCGGTGAAATGCTGGAGGAGGGAGCCGTACTCGGCGGCCGGCATAATTTCTAAATCTATTTGAATGCTGTCACCGGTCACCACGGTGGCTTTGGCTTCGCCATGCGCCAGAACTTTACCCTTCACCAAATTCAAAAAAGTGTCAATGGTTTCTTCGGGCGCGGCGCTGGCGGCGATAAGGTCAATATCGCCAACGGTTTCTTTCATACGACGCAAACTGCCGACATAGTCCGCGCGCGAAACTTCTCTCTTTTCGCGCAGGGCGGCAATCACCGTTTCGGCAATGGGCAATACTTCGGAAATTAAATGGCGGCCGCGTGAGGATTTGAGCAGTGTTATGCCGCGCAATACATTGGCTATCGACTTCTCGCGAAATTTGCCAAGTTGGGTTTGCCTAAGTAGCTTTTGGTGCAGTTCGTTGATATCCTGCGCCTTAGTGAGGCGATAGAGCTTGCGGGCGCTCTTGGGCCCGACAGATGGAATTTTGGCAAACTCAATTTCAGCGTTGGGCACTTTCTTTTTGATGCGTTCGAGATACGCCAGCTTGCCGGTTTTTATAAGCTCTTCGATTTTTTCGGCAATGCTCGGGCCGACAGCGGGAATTTTCTCCAATCCTTTAATGCCTTTTTGCTCGTAAACATCGGCGAGTTCTCGGCTCCATGTGGTAATTTTCTGACCGGCTTGCCTGTACGCCAAAAACCGAAAGCGGTCATTGGGATTTTTTAGTTCCAAAATATCCCCTATTCCATATAGCACATCTGCAATCTCTTTGTTGGTCATAGTCCAAATTCAAAATTAAAAATGGAAAATTAATATTGACACTTCCATTGTATTACCAACAACAATACTTTCAAGTATATTCTTTCGTTTAGTAAACTTCCTTCGCTTGATTATATTTAATACCAATATTATCGGCCGTGACAATGTTTATATTTTTTTGGCGTTCCATCCGGTTTCTTCGCTCCGCATGGACAGGGTTCGTTGCGGCCGACTTTGGGAATGGCGCCGCTTGATGTGTTGGGAGTCGATGGTTGGGGGCTTGGCGTACTATTTCCAGCGGTTCTGATTGATACCTCGACGCCGCCGGTTGAGACGGGTGACTGCTCTTTAACCGGCGCGGGCAAGTTTTCCACCTCGCCTCCCGGCATAACGGATTCTGAACGCGGCACTGTTTGGATGCCGCCGCCCGCCAAGTCCTCATCGGCGCCCCGCAACTGCATCTTCTCTGCCACCGGCGCTGGCGCTGGCGGCGCGCCCTGGACTTCAAGTTTCAAAAGCACATCAACCACTTCGCCGTCAATTTCTCGGACCAATCGCTCAAACATCTTAAACGATTCCTGCTTATAAACCACCAGCGGGTCAACCTGGCCGTAACCGCGCAGACCGATGGAATCGCGCAAGGCATCCATGGTATTTAAATGCTCAATCCACGAGCGGTCAATCACCGCCATATAAACCGCGCGCTCGGCTTGCTTCAAGGTTGCCAGGCCGTATTTTTTTATTTGATTCTCGTACAACGCCCGCTCTTCGTCGCTCATCAGAGCCAATATCTTGTCGTGCAGCCAGCTGTCTTCGGCCGGGTTCATGGTCAGAAGTTTGCGGCGGCGGCCGTAAATAACTTCCCTGTGCTTATTGGCAATGTCGTCGTACTCAACAAGGTGTTTCCGAATATCGAAGTTATGTCCTTCCACACGCCTTTGCGCCGATTCGATGGAGCGAGAAATAAGCCCGTGCTCGATGGGCTGATCATCCGCCAGGCCGATGCGCCCCATAATACTCTTGAGACGCTCGCCGCCAAATATGCGCATAAGGTCGTCTTCCAGCGAGATGAAAAACATGCTGGCGCCCGGGTCACCTTGGCGACCGCTGCGGCCGCGCAACTGGTTGTCGATGCGACGCGATTCGTGCCGTTCGGTGCCGATAACAAACAGCCCACCGGCTTCCACGACATCGGCCGATTCTTTCGGCTTTTTTGGCACTCCCCCCAAGATAATATCAACGCCGCGGCCGGCCATATTGGTCGCCACCGTCACCGCGCCGGCGCGGCCGGCCTGGGCGATAATTTGGGCTTCTCGTTCGTGATTTTTGGCGTTTAATACTTCGTGTTTCACGCCACGCTGGCGAAGCATTTTACTTAATAGTTCCGATTTAATAATGGAAATAGTGCCGACCAATACCGGTTGGCCGGCGCGGTGAAGCTCGGTGATTTTTTCGGCAATGGCGTTGAACTTCGCCTCACCGGTCTTATAGATTTGGTCGTGAGAGTCGCGGCGCACCATCGGCATATTAGTCGGTACCGTTACTACATCGAGCTTGTAGATTTTGTGAAATTCCTCCGCTTCCGTTTCCGCCGTACCGGTCATACCGGACAATTTCTTATACAAGCGAAAGAGATTTTGAAAGGAAATTGTCGCCAGTGTTTCACTTTCCCTTTGCACTTCAACACCCTCTTTGGCTTCGATAGCTTGGTGCAAGCCCTCCGAATAACGCCGGCCGGGCATAAGGCGGCCGGTAAACTCATCGACAATAATGACTTCGTTTTCTTTTACGACATAATCGCGGTCTTTTTTAAAAAGTATTTGCGCCTTGAGCGCTTCCTCTAAGTGATGCACGAGCGTGATATTACTTGCGCTGTAAAGTCCCTTCACTCCCAACAACCGCTCGACTTTTTGGATGCCGGCATCACTAATGCTTACCGCGCGGTCTTTTTCATCAAGCTTGTAGTCCTCATCTGCCTTGAGCTGTGGGGCTATACCAGCAAAGCGAGCGTAAAGCGACGCCGACTCCTCGGCCGGCGCCGAGATAATGAGCGGCGTGCGCGCTTCATCGATAAGAATCGAGTCCACTTCGTCAACGATGGCAAAATGCAAACCTCGTTGGGCGAGATGGCTAACATCGCGCGCCATATTGTCGCGCAGATAATCGAAACCGAATTCGTTATTCGTGCCGTAGGTAATATCGGCGGCGTAGCTCGCGCGGCGGTCGCAAGGCCGCAAGTTTTCCATCTGAACCTGCGCCGGGTTC
>DATEBX010000091.1:0-5691 GCA_035287145.1 Patescibacteria group bacterium
GGTCTTTTCTTCTTGGTTTCTCACGAGCGCGCCGGATGATATGCCGCCGTTTCGTCCCATATATATGACGCCCAGTATCACCGCCGCCAGTATTACCAAGCCGATAATTATTCGCGTGTATTTCGGCAGCGCTTTTTTGGTGAGCATGGATACGCCGAAGAGTATTAAAAGGAGCGGCCAGAATTTCCATATTATGCGCCACACTGACTCATCAAGATAACCGAGGTTTATCCCTAAAAGAATTAAGCCGATTATGATGACAATATAGGCGCCAATCATTTATTCGTCCCCTTGTTTCATAAGAAGCCAGACACCGAAAATGATAATCGCGAGGGGCCAAAGGCGCATGAGCTCGAGGGCGGGCAGAAGGTTGTTGAGAAGCAGCATCACACCAACAACTATCAGCAGAGTGCCAACCAGCCACTGGCCGCCGGTGCCGCTTAGTATTTTTTCCCTTCTATCAGGGTCTGGCTTGGGGTCGCCTTCGGTTGTTTGTCCGTGCTCTTTAGTTTGGCTTGCTCCCCCCGGCGCTTCCGGCACGACAATCCAGAGTATTATGTACGCCAAGATGCCGCTGCCGCCAAAAAGAGTTACCAGCGCGGTTACGACCCTGACCATGGTCGCGTCAACATTGAGGTAGTCCGCCAGCCCGCCGCAGACGCCGGCGATGACGCGATTATCCCGAGACCGATATAAACGTTTCTCCGACATTAAACCTCCTGGTTCTCACTTTATTGTAGCATTATCGGTTTATTTTGAGAAGGTTAACCGCTTGTAAATTTGGCGGGTGAGTTCAACGTCCCGTTTGCAATAATCGGTAATTTCTTGTCCCTTGCCGGCAAGAAAATAATCATAAACCTGGCTGCCGTCTATGCCCTGTTTTGACGACGGCAAGCCCAATATATGCGCCAGGTAGTCCAAACTGCCTGGCTTGTGTTCTCTGTGCCACTTGGTCCATTCGTGGTAGGTGTCGAAAACAACATCCGAGCTGTAACGGCGCGGGAAAAGGTCCTTGGTCGGCTTAAGCTGATGTACGACCGAACGCTGATATATAAACGGCAAGTCAAAATCAAAAACATTGTGGCCGATGACCAAATTGGCTGTTTCCGCCAGCTGCCAAAAACGCCGCACGATGTCTTTTTCATCCTCTCCTTCCAGCACTTCGGCCGGCTTATCGTCTATGGCATAGCCAACGCAGAATATGCGCCCCAGTCCTCCGTCCATGGATGTTCGGCGCAGAAAATCTTCATAAGAGCCCAATCTCTCGTATGTGCGCTGGGCTAACTTTTTTTCATAAAGTTTTCTCACTACTGGCTCGTTCGCCGCGTCCGCCGGCAGAGTTTCAATGTCGAAAAAAAGTTTACTCATAATGCTTTATAATATCTGTCTGCAGTAAAACACAATATTGTCATTGCGAGGCTATGCGAAGCAATCTCCTGCTTCACCCAGATTGCCGCGTCGAGGACTCCTCGCAATGACACAAGATGGTTGTTTTGACACAAACTAAATTTCCTCTATTTTGACCGTTTTTTCAAGAGTGTAATCGCCAACGCGGGTCCGCTCCAGCTCTTTCAAGTACCCACCGACGCCTAACTTCTCTCCGATATCTCTTGCCAAAGCTCTGATATAAACACCTGGGCCAGTAACAACCCCTATCTCCAAATACGGCCATTCATATTTTGATAATTTAATGCTTTTTATTTCCACGGCTCTCGGCGCCAGCGTTATGTCTTTTTGCTGCCGCGCGAGTTTGTAGGCACGCTTTCCCGCGACGTGTACCGCGCTATATAGCGGCGGGATTTGTTCTATCTTGCCGAGAAAAGCCGGCAAAACCTTTTCTACATCACCGATACTGGGTTGCTGTTTGAAGTGTTGGCTTGTGATATGTCCCTCGGAATCATCTGTGGCACTCGTCGCGCCGAGCTCAATTACCGCCCGATATTCCTTTTCTTTACTTTTAAGAGTATCGAGTTGCTTGGTTGCGTCGCGGCCGATAGCTATCACTAAAACGCCCGATGCCAAAGGATCAAGGGTACCGGCATGACCAACCTTTCGCACGCCCGTGAGTTTTCTTATCTCATCAACAACATCGTGCGACGTCGGCCCCTTCGGCTTATAAACAGCAAAAATACTAGGGTTTATAAAGTTCATAAAGCAGATTGGTTCATAGAGTTTTTAAGGTTCGAAACTTTAGAAACTTTACAAACCTTATAACTTTATAAACCCCGTACGTTATTCTATGCAGCAATCAATGAGCTTCTTGACTATCGAGCCCAGTTTGCCCATTGCTCCGTCTTTTGTTTTATCGTGAGAGTTCAGTTGAGTATCACCGATCTTTCTTACATCATTGAGTTTAATAAGCTTTAGATTGATGCCCCAAAATAGCGAATATAGGTCATAGGCCTTGGCAAACAGCTCTTTCGCCTCTTTTTTTTTACCGCGGCCGAGGTGCTTTGTTCCAACCTCCATAAGCCGCATAGATGCCGCTAGTAGGTGCTTAGAGATGCACCAAACTTCTCCTTCGTAATCCTTGACGATTCTCTTTAAGAGGTCCTTGCGAATTTCTCGCACTTGGGCAAGCAGGTCATAATATTCTTGTTTACCCGTCTTGGCGCCGGTAAAAAAGAAGTGCTCCTCAATGGAAACCAAGTTCATAATCGCCACTGACAAATCCTCGTCAGCGGACAAGTCGAGCTTGCTTTTTTTGACGTCGCCAACTTTGGCTATCAGCTTCTCAATTTCTTTTTCTTTATTATTTTGCATAATAGTGTGTCATTGCGAGCCCCAGTGGGGTAAAGCAATCTCTCTCTGTCATTCCGTATTTGTTCGTTCTGACGAAACAAGATATGGAATCCAGACCTGGACCCCGCATCTTTGTGCGGGGTGACAATAATAATATTCACTGATTTATTTTGTTATGAAATAAAAGACCCCGCTTAACACCGCCAGCACGCCGACTGTCATGGCGATTTTCTGGAAAGGAAAATGTGCCCGATTATTATTGCGCTTTTTCATATTAAGGTAAAGTCCGGCCGTGAGATAGAATACCACAGCGCCTATCGCCATACCCAGAGAGAGTTTGTCGGCACCCCATAAGCGGTTCAGGGGGTGCCCCAGAATATCTTTATAATAAAGCGGGATGAATATGGCGGCAATGTAGGCGGCATAGACCAGAAAATCGCGGGCGGGAAAGCGAAACTTGCGCTTCTCGAGCCAGACGTTAGTCCACATGGCGAGCGATATCATTATGGCGCCCACCCAAAGGCCGGTAATCGTATCGTCAACGCCCAGCCAGCGGCTAAGGCCTATGCCGGCACCAACGGCCACGGTGCAGACCGGACACATGGCGTAAGTAGCGTTTGGCAACGCCCAAAAACCCAACAAAAAAACAACCTTCGATAAGTTCTTCATATTTTCATCCTATCAAATCCATTATGTTTATTCCAGCTCTTAACCGGCGCGGCCACCTACGAGGTGTACTTTTGGGGTTAAATTTGCTTCTGGGAGGCGTATTTTAACCAAAAAGGACACCTACGAGGTGTACTTTAATTGGTTCACTTCATGCCGATGCGGGCGAAGCTGATAAACAAAAGCGTGAAGCCGACGGCCATCACTATGGGCGCGATGAGCGAGATAATGTTGATTTTACCGGCCCTGAAAAAGCGCAGTGTCAGCGAGTTGCTCACCACCGATACGGAACTCAACGCCATGGCCAGCCCTGCCAACTCCGGGCGCAGTACCAGCCCTATGCCGGCAAATATGCGCGCCGCGATCGGGATACCGATGACGTTGTAGAACAGCGCGAAAAACATATTCTGCTTGATCTTGGACATTGTTTCCTTTGACAGCCCGATCGCGGCGGCCAGCGCTCTCAAGTCGTTTTGCACTATCACCATACTGCCCGACTCCATAGCAACATCCGTCCCTGAACCCATAGCAATGCCCAGGTCGGCTTGTGCCAACGCCGGCGCATCGTTTATACCGTCACCAACCATAGCGACTACCCGCCTTCGGCGGGAATTTCTATCCAACTTCGCCCCATTAGGTGCTTCGCTGGACAAGATTTCTAATTTCAAATTTCTAATTTCAGAACCTTGTTGCAAGGAGCGAATAATCGCTGATTTCTCTTGCGGCAGAACTCCGGCCAGAACATTTTCTATGCCCACAAGGCGCGCGATGGCGCGGGCTGTGCGTTCGTTATCCCCCGTCACCATCCAGACCTCCTGTCCCATGCTTCTCAACTCCTTGATTGCCTCGACAGATGTTTCTTTGACCGTATCCGCCACGGCTATCATTCCCGCCACCTCGTTCCCGACCGCCAATATCATCACGGTTTTGCCCTCATTTTCAAGTTTTTCCATTTGGCTCGCCACTCCGACCGTAACCGAAACGTTAAATTCTTGCATCAATGCCACATTCCCCAATAATAATTTCAAATTTTTATTTTCAAATATTAAATTACCCATTACACCTTTTCCTTCCACTGCCCTAAAGTTTTCCACGCTACCGAGCTCCAACTTCTTCTCTTGGGCGCGACTTACTATCGCCTCCGCCAGCGGATGCTCCGATTGCCTCTCAAGAGATGCCGCAACTCTTAATATTTCTTTTCTTTGATCATTGGGGCTTTTAACTTGATTTGAAATTTGAAATTTGAAATTTGAAATTATATCAGTTACCTCCGGTTTCCCTTTGGTAATTGTGCCGGTTTTGTCGAAAACCACGGTGTTCACCCCGCAAGCGATTTCCAGCGGCTCCCCGCCTTTTATCAATATTCCCTGCTTGGCGCCCTCGCCTATGCCGACCATGAGAGCCGTCGGCGTCGCGAGTCCCAAGGCGCAAGGGCAGGCAATGACTATCACCGCCGTAAAAGCCATCAGCGCGTAAGCCAAACCGCCACCAAGGGCAAAGTACCAAATGATAAATGTCAATACCGCAAGCCCTATGACAATCGGCACGAAATATGTCGATACCCTATCGGCAAAATCTTGAATCGGCGCCTTCGAGCCCTGCGCTTCTTCCACGAGACGAATGATTTGCGCGAGAACTGTATCTTTGCCGATTTTTGTTACCTCGTATTCAAAACTGCCGGTTTTATTGATGGTCGCGCCGATGACGCTATCGCCCGCTTTTTTCGCCACCGGCAAACTCTCGCCGGTAATCATTGACTCGTCAACTGCCGACGCACCCTTGGCGATTTTACCGTCGAGAGGCACTTTTTCGCCCGGCCTAACCAATACAGTATCGCCCACTTTGACTTCTTCGATGGGAATGTCGAGCGTTTTACCGCCGCGCACTACACGCGCCGTTTTCGCCTGCAGGCCCATAAGTTTTTGGATGGCTTCCGAGGCGCGGCTTTTCGCTTTGGCTTCCAGCCATTTGCCCAGTGTCACGAAGGTTATCAGAAACGCGGCGGTCTCAAAATAAATTTCCGGCACCTTCATGCCATCGAGACCGATAAGGGAATTATTTTGCAGATAATAATAAATCAGATTGCCTATGCTGTAAAAATACGCCGCAGAAGTGCCAATGGCTATAAGCGCATCCATACCGAACATTCGTATGCGCAAATTCGACCAAAGACCGCGGTAGAAACTGGCACCGACAATAAACTGCACCGGCGTTGCCAGGGCGAATGAGATTACGGCGGCATACGGTAAGAGATTTCCGGCACCCGGCAGCCACTTGAAGAAG
>DATEBX010000092.1:0-15886 GCA_035287145.1 Patescibacteria group bacterium
GCACTTCTACCTGCGGGTCGACAAGGCCGGTCGGGCGGATAAGCAGCTCAACTGTCTGCGCCGAATTCTCCCTCTCGAAATCGCTCGGCGTAGCGGAGGTAAAAATAATTTGATTCACTTTACCCAAAAACTCATCGAACCTTAGCGGACGGTTGTCCTTGGCGCTCGGCAGACGGAAACCGTAATCAACCAGCGTTTGTTTGCGTGCCTTATCTCCCGCGTACATACCACGGATTTGCGGCACCGTAACGTGCGACTCGTCAATTATCACCACAAAATCCTTGGGGAAATAATCAATTAGAGTGTACGGCGGCTCGCCGGACTTTCGGCCGTCAAAGTAAATTGAATAATTTTCAATACCGTTACAATAACCAACTTCGCGTATCATCTCTAAATCATATTTAACCCGCCGCTCGAGCCGGTCAGCTTCGAGTATTTTACCCTCGCACTCAAAGTTCTTAACTCGCTCCGCCATGTCCCGCTCAATTCTGGCGGTAGCTGATTCTATGACCGACGGGGGAGCGATGTAGTGTTTGGCGGGGAAGATAGTGATGGTTTTTCGTTTGCGGTCAGCCCAACCATTCGCAAACGATCCGCCAGAGCTCGCACTGAAAGTAGAGAACGTAGTCCCTTTTTCAGTAAGAGCGTCGGCGGACAGCATATCAATAACTTTACGCGTCACGGCGTCTACTAATTCTATTTTTTCTATACTCTGCTCCCCAAAAAATATTCGGTAGAGTAGGGAAGTGGCGCCCGTTGATAAAACCTCTAAAATATTGCCGCGCGCGCGAAAACTGCCGCGCGTCAAGTCGCTCGAGGTGCGGGTAAATTGCATTCCTATCAACTTTCGCATGACAGCCTCGCGCGACCTGGCAGAGTCCCCCGCCACTACTTCCAAAATCGTCGCGCCGTACTCGCTCGGCGAACCCAAGCCATATATCGCGCTCACAGACGCGACAATCATAACATCGCGACGGCTAAGTAACGCCTGCGTTGCCGCGTGGCGCAAACGGTCAATCTCGTCATTTATCGTCGCCTCTTTTTCGATGTATGTGTCGGTCGTCGGCAAGTACGCTTCCGGCTGATAGTAGTCGTAGTAGCTGACAAAATACTCAACGGCATTCTTTGGTAATAGTTCGCGCAGTTCGGCGACCAGCTGGGCCGCCAAAGTTTTATTGGGCGCGATAACTAGCGTCGGCCGTTGGGTTTTCTCCGCTACCGCCGCCATAACAAAAGTTTTCCCCGAGCCGGTAACGCCTAAGAGCGTCTGGAATTTGTCGCCGCGGCGAAGACCCGCGACGAGCTCTTGAATCGCTCGCGCCTGGTCCCCCCTCGGCCGGTATTTTTTACTAATTTGAAACTTCATTGTACATTTAAATTACGAAATTATTATATTCCGTAGGACACGCTTAAGCGTGTCCGAAACAAGCTAAAGCTTGTACTACATTTTCTGCCGTAGGCCACGGTTTACCGTGTTTCTGACAAGCTAAAGCTTGTACTACGAAAAGCAACGTGCAGAACTTGAATGAGCATCTTAGTTTCTATTCCGGCATTCAGAGTTGTATCTACTTGTACACTCCAGCATACCCGAATCCCTGCGCTATACCAAGCACCACCCGCGCAATACTTCCATACTGCGAAGTATTGAAGTATTTACAAATCGGACTGGAGGCCAAAACAAAAGGCCATGCTGGAAATAAACATGGCCATTGGACGAACACACTCTCTCGGGCGAGTGAAGGTCAGCCACCCGTGAAACGAGTCCGAGCCGCCGCCAGTGATCTGCACATGAACTTGCGCCACTCCTCGATTTGCGGCCCTGCCGCAAGTTGCACCGCCCGGATATCTTTCGCGGCTTCATCCTGTGGCTTAGGTACTCCATGTAATTCATGCTTGTGGACGATTATCTCGACATAACGCACGAGCTTCGGCTCTTCTGGCACGTCTTCTCACCTGCCTTTCTTCTCTCCGCAAGCTACACCTGTCTGGTGGGGATGGACTGCCCCAAATCCTGCGAAACGGAGCATTCTCGAGCGACCGGCACCTCCATTCGCGCAACGCATCAATCTTCGGTCCTACCTCGTTTTCCACCGCCACATAGGCGGCCACAACTTCGTCTTCCGGTACAAGCGTCCCTCTGCGCTCATTCCTAGGGACAACTATCTCGACAGGACGTACCTGTTTCGGCTCTCCCGACATGCTTCTCACCTACCTTCCCTGACCCACTCTACGGGATGGGGCAACTGCCATTGAGCGGGATTGCCACCGTCGCAAGTCATCAAGATACTTCCTTGTGTTGTCAACGAGCTCGAGCCAAATTCCAGCTTGTCCCCCTTGAGCGCAAGATATCGTAAATGCAACTAGAAAACAAGTTAAGATATTATCCAACTTAGCAATACCGTAATATGCTAGCGTGTTAGTGGAATAGTTTGTTCTGGCTTACCACATGAAGCCGAAATATTATGGTGAGCGTAGTCGAACCATGGTACCCCTGGAGGGACTCCCAACTTCGCCCCTTGGGCTTCGCTGGGTAAACTTCTCGTCCTTCTATAATATTATGTTCGCCTCCGCTCAATGGTGAGCGTAGTCGAACCATGGTACCCCTGGAGGGACTCGAACCCCCAACCTTGACGTTAGAACCGTCCTGCTCTATCCAGTTGAGCTACAGGGGCTAAAAATATCTTAAAATTTGGCGCGGCGCGCCCAGCGGATGCCCCACTTCGCTCCTCGACTACGCTCGGAGCTCCGCGGGACACACTCCTTATCTTTATTAATCCCAACACTTAATTATTCTTACATATTTGGCGTGCCACGCGAAGTTCTATTCTGATAGAACGGAGTGTGGTGCCCCCGGCAGGAATCGAACCTGCAGCTCGGGCTTCGGAGGCCCACGTTTTATCCGTTGAACTACGGGAGCATTTCGCTACGCTCAATGTAAACTATTTTCAACTAAGTTATAATATCAAATTTCCATGATGGATTAGGTAGTAGAAGCCATCAGCAATTGCCTCCTAACTGGTGTTGAGTATATCAAGATATAAGAGCTAGGGAAAGTAGAAATATGGTACCCTTGCCGTTTCGTCGTAATTTCAACGGCTCGTCAGAACACTTTGCGTGCTGACGGCAGGGGCAAATCACTTTGGTGTGAGATGCCCCGGTGCGCCTAGAACTCCTGAGCGGGTCGATTTACGCGACGGAGAGGAGGCTCATCGTAGGATCTTGTAGGGTGGGGTCAATGGTGCGCACAAGGTCGAAACCCTGATTGGGAGACACGGGAAATGTGTGAAACTTGTCGTAATTCACTCCGCAAACCCCGACGTTGAACTCGATGACGCTTGGGCCACACCACTGCTCCGCAGTGATCTTCTGCCGATACCAGCCCAGACAAACATCCCGAGGTGTAACGAAGTGCCATGCTTCCACACGGGTTGCGCCAAGCGAGCGCAACTTGTCCGAGTAACGCTGACGCTCCTCGGGAGTGCCATTCCAACAGTCAAGGATCAGCTGGTCATGTATGGCGGCGAGTTCTGCCACTCGCTCCCATACTATTTTCATCCCAACATAAAAGGCCCCTGAATACGGGCTATGCCAACCCTCGCCGAAGACCTCCTCGAACACTCTGTCTCGGGAAAGTAGCGCGAGCCCGGGGTAAACCCTGACTAGCTCTTCGCAGAAAGTGGACTTACCTGCGCCCTGTGGTCCGACGGTAAGATATGCACTATGCACAGCGAGGCCCCCTAGGGTCCAGGATAAGGTGCGAGTTCGTAATAAATATAGCAAAATGTAATCAAAAGTCAATTACTTGAGGGCGTTTTATAGGCACCAATAAAAATAATCCGCTTTTACAGGTGTAGTGATCTGGTCTTGATATTGGTATTTTAGAAATAACAGGTTTGAGAGAATGGGGTGATCGAGCGGGCTCGAACCGCCAACCGCCTGTACCACAAACAGGAGCTCTGCCAATTGAGCTACGATCACCATAAGCCGTGATTACACGGAATTTCCAAATTACAAATGTCAAATTCTAAATAATATACAAATGCTATAATTTCAAAATCGGTCTAAGATTATTGGCGTGCCACGCGAAACCCCAACCTTGTGGGTCGTGGGCGAAGTGTGGCGCCCCCTGAGGGATTCGAACCCCCGACCTCCACGTCCGAAGCGTGGCGCTCTAATCCGCTGAGCTAAGGGGGCGTGGCAGCCCCAGGGGGAATTGAACCCCCGTTTGCAGGATGAAAACCTGCTGTCCTAACCACTAGACGATAGGGCCAAGCTTTATAACCTGATTATAATACAACTTTATGGCCATTAAATCAATGTGTTGTTGCGTAATGCCTTGTCCTTTCGCAAAGCAATTATGTTCCGTAAAAATACTTCCTTTAATGGCTGCGCCAAGTGATTACGCTCCTGCAATAACAGAGTGTAACTCGTTTTGCAGGAAGTAATTTTACTTGGAGCGGGTGAAGGGAATCGAACCCTCGTATCGAGTTTGGAAAACTCGCGCTCTACCATTGAGCTACACCCGCCGATTGCAAATAACTGGTGTATTACCTATAATGTAGCTAGCTGGTCTGGTGGCCGAGGAGTTAGGCAGCGGTCTGCCTGCCCGACGCACATTGGCCTGATGGCGGAGTGGTTACGCAACGGTCTGCAAAACCGTTTACGGGGGTTCGATTCCCCCTCAGGCCTCCAATGCGCTATGGGCGGCGGGCAAAACCGCTCACAAGGGTGCAAATCCCTTCCAGACCTCCACGTAAAATTGCTTTCTGGCTTATTGAATTACATTCAATCACGCTAGAAGCGCAATCACGTGGCACGGCCAAGTAAAATTGCTTTCTGGTTTATTGAATTACATTCAATCACGCTAGAAGCGCAATCACTTGGCGCAGCCAGCATATCAGGAATGTTTTCGTGTTAAGCAGTTAAATCTTATCAAGAAAATAGCCATTACTCAAGGAGTAAATATGGGAAGAAGGCATAAACGCAAGAAAAAGCAGCGGTCGCAAATGCAAACTTTTGTCAGCGCTGCCGAAGGGGCCGTCGAGAAAGCCGACCAGCCGGAGACGCAACTCCATGCCGGTCTGGGCATTAACTTACAAAGTGATGAGGCGGTTATCGCCGACCAAAGAGGCGTGGGGCGGGAAATAAGGAATATCGCGCTCCTAATGATAGCGCTGGCGGCCGTGGTGGCTGTTGTCGCTATTATCAATGCCCGCACCAGCTACGTCAACACTTTCGGCGGTTATCTTATGCAATGGCTCCACATCTGGGGCGCGTAATTAGCAATAGCGCCTAATCTTATTGACGTAACAGGTAATAGGCGATACTATTAAGTGCGTTTTACGGGCCGTTAGCTCAGCGGTAGAGCAGTTGCCTCTTAAGCAATTGGTCGTGGGTTCGAATCCCACACGGCCCTCCAATTAAAATAACAGTTAATAACACACTTCCCGTGCTTAACCGAGCGTAGGAATATCGGTAAGTGATAAATTATCTTACCTCGAATGTTATTAGAAAGAATATTCTAATTATAAAGGTTTTTGGCCGAGGGGTTTTTGGGTGAGGGCCTGGAGAGCCAGCAAATAAGCGGCAAATAAAAGGATGCCGAGAATCACCGCCAGCCACCACCAGAGCCCGATGGCGACAAAAAGCCACGTCGTTCCACAAACCACCGCCACTCCCTCGATAACTCCCTCAATCTTATCTTTCGTAGTACCGCGGATATGGCTGGAAATCCCCAGCGCGACGCCTAGCAAGACTGCAAGTAGTAACCACATGATAGTCCTTTCTAAATATTTTCCTATTCAAAGGATACTCAAATTCTTGATATTTAGCAAACTCCAGGAGCTTTGAAATCCTAATTTCTAATGACTAATTTCTAATCAAATCCCAACGGGGAAAACTGCAATATTCTCAGGGTTTGGGTTTTAGGATGACGATGAGGCGTTTGGCGTTGGAACCGATAGGCCAGCAAGTCATAAGAATTAGTTGCTCGGTTTTTGTCGGCTCTAAGACACTCGAATCGTCACTGGCGACAACTTTTTTGGCTGACACAATATAGTGATAGTCCTTCTCCTTATACGTCACTATCGCCTCATCGCCCTTTTTTAGCTCGTTAAGCGAGGCGAAAACTTGGGCATAATTACCCGTGCCAATAAGGGTGCTGGAATGGCCGAAGATAAAGATGTTGCTACCCTCACCCGGCTTGGCTGTTCCTTTATAATGCGCCACCCCGCGAGTGAGCGCCTTAAGATAAGCCGGCTTGTTGTTGCCTTCAACGTCAGCAATGATAGGTGTCAACACGCCGAGTTTATTGATTATCAAACCGAATTGTTTAATAAGCGCGCTGGTATCTTCCAGTGCCGAAACATCCGAACTCGCCGCTTGTGTGCGGCCTGTTTCAAGAAAAACCGCGCGCGCACCCAACCAACGCCAGCCGTTCCAGAAAGCAGCGCCTATAATAACAAGGGCGAGTACCAGCCAAAGAGTTAACTTCTGTTTTCGGCGCCCAAGACGGCGTAATTTAAGAATAACGCGAGCGAACAAATCACTCCTCCCACTGCCAGTATAATTTTTATGAGTCCTTGCGGCAATGACGAGCCGGTTTCCGGCAACTGCGCGCCCTTAATGGTTAGCGAATAGGTGCGCGATGAAAGCTGCTGCGGTTGTCCCGAATCAGTAAGGTTAACTGTTACGGAATAGGTGCCAGCTGTCGTCGGCGTGCCAGACAGGACACCGGCGGCCGATAATGTTAAACCCGGCGGCAAGCCGCTGGCGCTAAAAGTAAACGGCGCGGTACCGGACACGGCGGCAAAAGTTACGCTATAGGCCGTGCCCACCGTCGCGTCGCCAAGAGTGTCCGGCGTCATCGACAAGGTACTCATCGTCGCAGTGCGCCAAATTTCCGCGCCAGTTGTAACATTACTGAAAGCAATATAAACTCGGCCATTAAAAGTAATAGCATAAACCGCGTAATTATTAACGTCGCCAAAACCATCCGAGCCCTCCTGTGTCCAAGTAGTACCGTTAGTAGAAGTGTACATTCGCGCGCCATCTGTATCGTTACGGGCGCCAAGATAAATTGTGCCATTGACCACCGCCACTATGTCACCAGACCACGTAGTTTGGGCATCTCCGAAGCCGTCAGTGTTGACTTGGTTCCATGTAGTCCCTTCTGATGAGCGCCAGATTTCGGTACCGGTCGTGCCATTTATTGTACCAGCATAGAGATAGTCACCAAGATAAAACAAGCTGCTAATACGAACATTAGTCACACTACCAAAGCCGCTAGTATTAACCTGTGTCCAGTTTGTGCCATCAGGAGAACGCCAAATCTGTCCCCCAGTCGTTGAATTGTCGGTTCCTGCGTACAGATTACCGCCAAAAACACCCAAACTCCAAACTATATCGTTGGTGTCGCTGCCAAAGCCGTCGGTATTAACTTGCGTCCAACTGGTATCGCTATCAAGACGATACACCGCGGTGCCATTAGTTGCGTCATCAACCCCCAAGTAAAGCTTGTCGTTGAAAATTGCCATCCCATAAATGCCAATATTTTCTGCGTCGCCAAAACCATCGGTGCCAATTTGAGTATAGTCGGTACCGTTGGTGGTCTTCCACAATTCAAAACCGGCGCCACCAGTTTTATCAGTGCCCACATATAGGGCATTATTATAAACGATGCTGATACCATAGATATTAGCGGCATCGCCAAAACCGTCGGTATTAGCTTGAGTCCAGGTTGTTCCGTCGGATGAACGGAATATTCTGAAACCAGCTAGGACATTCTGTCCTACCATCGCATAAATAAAGCCATTGAATTCAGTCATTCGAGTTACAACGCCATTATTGGCGTCGCCAAAGCCATCAGTGCCAGCTTGTTCCCAAGTGAGAGCGTAACTTTTTCCGGGCAGTGCCAATCCAAATACCAAAAAGAGCGCCACAAGAAAAACCCGCGACCAACGGCGCTTAATGAATCCGCTTGAAATCAACATTTCCCCTCCCTTATTGAGAGACGCGTAACAATTTACTTATATTATAACACATTTCCTGCACGCTAAAACACGCGAAAAGTCGCTAAATCATCACGCAAAATCAGAAAGCCCAAATTATTTGTTCCACGGCCTGTCGGGGTGCTTCAAGATGACGCAATCGTATTGGTCTAAAACCTCCCCTGTTTCAGCGCTAAGTAAGGGGTTACTCGATGTGCCGCCCGACGGCTGGTTGCCGCACAAGTCCAAGCCGTTTTTATTTATCCACCCCAATATCTTGGCTTTTTCCGTACTCGACAGCAGCTCGCCGGGCGCCAGCAAAATTTTCCCGGGGAAAACCAGTGTCGCGCTCGATGATGATTCCAAAAATAAGCCCGTAAAAGCCGGCAGATAGCGCCCGGGCACTATGGGCGTATAGGCCGGCGCGCTCAAATCCCCCACTTCCGGGACCGCGCCGGAGATGCTTAATACTTGCGTAATAATGCCGGCGTCTATGGCGCCCTGCAACGACAAATCCTCCGCTCCGGCGCGCTTGACTATTATTTGGTCGCCGCTCCAGCGAATACGTTCTTTATAGGGATTACCGATTTGGTTCCAACCGGTCGCGAGCAGCACTTCGACTTTTTGGCTCATGTCCAGTGTGTTAGCTTTGGGCAATGCTACCGCGCCGCCGTCGGGATGATATAGCCAAAAACCATTACCCGGCTTTATCTCACTTGAATAGTTCGCGTCCGTAAGATTATGCCAGCTGTTTGAAACGGGTTCCAGCCGCCACGCTTTGGGGCTCACGAATTGTCCCCAAAAAGCGGCCAGTTGTTCGCCCTGCCAAACGTATGGCAAACTCACTAAATTGTACCCCTTGCCCAATGTCAGCTTATTGCCCGATTGGCTCTGCGGCGTCACAAGAGCCGCCACTTCCTTCCATTCCAAGGGCGTTTCACCAACCTGTATGTCGCACCTGGCTACCCACAAAAATCCGCAACGACGACTGGTTTCTTGGGCGCTGTATGCTTGTACTTTTAAGGATGCTTGTCCTCCGGCCGCGCCGGCAACTTGAGCTTTCAGGTTTATATTTTGGTTAGCGCCCGGTGCGATTTGCCCAATGCGCCAAGTCACCCCACTGCCGGTTTCATATATCGCGCCAAATTTAGCCAAATCGGCACTCGCCAATGCTTGCAACCCTTGAACGGATTGCCGGTTAGGGTCTATGGTGAGCCCGGCGAGCGCGATTTTCACCACCAAGTTAAGTTTGCGCGAGAAATTATTAGTTGCTTTGATTGTGAGCGGAGCTTCAATACCCTGTTCTACCGTTTTAGGCGCACCGATAGCTAGTGTCACGGTTTCGTTACTTTGGACCGAATCGTTTTTCGAATCAGACCATTCGCCCCAAATAATAAACAAGAGTACCGCCAACACGGCCGAAGCTGTTAAAGCCACCGCCGCAATCACCAAAACCCGCGCCCGATGGCGCTTTTTCTTATTCCGGTCAGACGTTTGATTCATACTGCCCAACTATTGGCACCCGTTAGATCCGATATTTGGCTCGGCTTGAGTTAGATTTTATAAGCAGAAAGCCCAGAACCGCCACTCCGCCGACCACCAAAGCAACATCGGCAGGTCCTGTTTCCGGCTCGGTTGTCGCCGGCACCGTCTCGGCCGCGACCGGCTCGCTGGTAACGGTCGTATCAGTCACCGCTAAACCATCGCCGGTCGGCAAACCGCTCAAATCCTCCAAACCGGTCTGCGCGTAAGCGCTACCGGTTCCAATAAGCCAAAAGGCAAGAACAAGCCAAAAACCTTTCATATCCTCCTTCAAATATCCTTGGCATTATTATACCACACCGCCGGTTATTATTTACCGCCGCCCGCCGTAGTCCAAGCTTCAGCTTGAAAACCCCCTCGCTCTCCCCCTTGTTTAAGGGGGAGTTGGTGGGGGTGGCATTCGCGTGCAGAATATTTGCATCCTCTTTCGTGTGAATATTTAGAGTGAGCCATTCGAGTGTATTCGCGTGCAAGATACAAGCTTTAGCTTGTTGCCCTTCGTCTCATCACATAAACCGCGCCCATAAGCACAAGCACCAGGGTGCCGAGCACTAGGGCGGTAGTGCGCCAGCGGCTGGCTTTCTTCATCTCTACTTTGAGCTTGCCGTCTTCTATGCTGACTTTGAAGCCGATATCTTTGGTGGCAACGCTCTTTAGCTCGGTGTTATCGGCTAGCCTATAAGAATCTATGGCGGAGACGCTGTGGTCTCCCTCCCCTATGGCTTCCGATGCGCTGGTCAGGCGATAAGTCCATTTGCCGTCTTTATCGGCTTGGGTTTGGACGCTTAAGGGGTCGGAGTGGATGGTAAGGTAGATAATATCGTTTTGATATCCGGTGCCTTCTATGAGCAAGTCCATACTCTCCGATGTGATGTTATCGACTGTGGGAGGAGTGGGATAAACATCAACTGTTTTAGATACTATTGATTGATTGCCCTTCGCGTCATAGCCGGTAATAGTAATAGTGTAGCGGCCGGGGTTAAGGTAACTGTGTTCTACTGTTTTGCCTTCGGTGGTAGAGCTGTCACCAAAGTCCCAGACAAAACGCACTGTGTTGGATGGGAACAACCCCGAGGCGTCAAATATCATGCTTGCTCCAGCTATGCCGCTAGGGAAGACCGTAGTAGTGTCGGTAGAGTCACTGACACTGGGGAGGTAGTGACGGATGGAGGTTTGGGGAGACGATGATGACGAGCTAGACAAAATAGCCACAGAACATCCTGTTGTAATAAGAGTGTTATCACCGCCAATAGTTTCATTTCCAGTCGCATCTATTGACCTGACGCGGTAATGGTACTGTGTGCAGGATAATAATGATGCAAGCGTCACCGAATGGCTGGTAACTCTTGTTGAGGTATCCGATTCATCGGTTGAGCTACCATAAGAACTTGAGGTGCCGTAATCAACTTTGGAAGATGCGGCTTCGTTGGTGGTCCAAGTGATGACGGCATCGGTACCGCTGGGGCTAGATGAAACGGAAGAGATGGTGGGAGCATTATTATCACCTTCGTCAACGTCAAAAGTGTGGTCGGAGTAGGTACTTGTGTAGGTAAATGCTATCTCCCCTTGAGGGTTCGCTTTGCAATTGCCGGAAGTACAATCAGTGCCGGTGATATTAGTGCCTAAAACGTTATCGACTTTGACGTTATAGTATTTGTTGGCTTCCAAGTCGCCGATGATGTGGGCAGTATTGGTTAAGCCGCTCACCGAGCTAGATTCCGTCCAAACTTTATGGTGTGTCCCAGAATTGCTCCAGGTAATGCCGGTTATGTCCATCCACTGTGCATAGTCGCCCGTGCCAAAGCCGCCGGTGGGTGTTACGGAGAGGTCGGCGGTAATACCAGTGGTAGTGCTCTTATTTCGGAACTTACCGTCGCTATATACCCTTGCGCCAGCGCCAACGTCAACTCTATCGCTAGCCATGGTATATGGCGGCTGATATTCATAGGCACCAATATCGGGAGTACCGTAGATATGGTTACCAAGAAAATCCGTTGTCAATCCTACATCGGTACCAGCATCAATAGCGGGAGAAGATGGGGTTAGGCCGTAATCATCTGCGGATATATCAACAAACGAAGGATTGGCAATCGATGAGGAAGCATCTTTGCCAGATGTGACTTGATAAGACGATAACTGCGAACCAGTATAGTCAATACTATTCCACCGAATTAAACTACCACCATCAGCGCGGTAATAATTGTTATAATTCAACACATTCGTCGCTTCACCTGCCGTAGATGGGGTTACATACAGAGCATAATGATTGGTTTGATAGGTAATATTATTTTTTACCTTTAAATTCGATAAAGCTAGAGTGTCCTCTAGCTTTATTCCGCTATATGTATGACCAACAATTGTGTTATTAATTATCGTTGTGCCATCATTTGCAGGACTACCAGTGATAGTTCTTACACCTATGCCGCCTCTATTTGAAGCTGGCTCGCCTGTGTTAATAATCATGTTGTTTGCAACTATTAAATTTTGTACTCCATTCCAAATTAATATTCCACCGGTATTATTACCATAACCTACTTTGCCACAATCTTTAATATAGTTGTTACTTATTACACCTGTCGCGTATGTTCCGGCAGTAGCAAGAGAAACCCATACGCCTGCATAGAGATCATTACTTATAGTGTTTCCTGAAATATTTAATGTTTGAGACACCCCATCACCTCCGTTTTCAACATTTATCGCTCCTCCAGTATTAGAACCTGTTAAAGTATTATTCAAAATATTAATAACATCCATACCCTGGGTTGATGTTCCCGGAGCGGTACTATTCCGAATAGTTACTGTACCACCATGATAGGCAACTATCTTAACATCGTTATCTGTGCTAGGTATGGTACAACCATCTATTATAATATCCGAAACATAATATGCCGCTATTCTTGATTTTGCTGTGCAATTTTGGACCGTAACCCCTGTTGTTTGAGAATCATTTTTTGTATTTCCGTAAACCGAGATAGATGAGTTCCCGGACCAGTCAACATTCACATTAAGTATGGTCACTCCAGTTGATGGATACATTGTCTGCAATCCATAGTAATTAGCTAAGCCAGTATCGATACCATCCATAGTAATATAATCTTTGCCATTGATATAAATACCATAAGAACGTTTTGAAGTTTCGATTGAAGTATAATAACTTGATGGATTACCAACAGAATAAACACTTAAGTTTGGGTTAGCATAAGTATACTCATAATTAGCACTTGGGCTTGCGTTACTAGTTCCCTTTACAGTTCCATTAAACTTCACTACTTGCGGTGTTGTGCTACCGATATTTTTTTGCCAAATATTCCCTCCTAAATCTGTCCAATCTCCTGCCACACCTATATTTTCATCCCCGCCAGTTATAAGAGGGTTATTGCCACTCCCGTAGGCACCATAAGTAATCGCATTCCCTCCCGTCCCAGATGTCGGCACAGTGAGTTGCTCCCGCCAAGTTTGCCCTTTTCTAAAAAGGACTAAGTCACCGGGTTGGATTGCAACAAACGCGTTGATATCTGCTACAGTTTTATAAACGGAGTCGGTGCCGCCCGTAGTCGAGTAGGTCGAATGGTTATAAGTAGTATAATCCGGTGTGGCGCTTCCAATATTGATATCGGTGATAGAAGAGTCCACATAATAAGTAGTTCCAGCCGCCCTTGCCTGGTGCGTTGGCGGTACCAAGCTGACAGTACTAAAAAATGCTCCGAAGAGGAGGAGCACTAAAACAATATAAACAAAGGGCTTAAGGAGTTTGTTCTTTACAAGAGAGAGCCCGTTCGACAAGCTCAGGGCAAGAGAGAGAGAGCTTACCCCAACCTTTGGATTTCATAAAAAATTTCCTAAGAATTATGGCGTCTTTTTGATATAAATACTCTTCCTTAGCGATAAACTCCTACCTAAAAAGGTTCCTATAACCAATACAACATCATTATATCATAATATTCGCCCGCGAAAATTAAAATCAAAAATCCCAGCCCAAGACTAGTTCCCACCTAACTGACAGACCGGCGCCTCTAGAGAATAATAAAACCCCAAACTCATTTTTCCCCGCCTGCGCCGAGGCCTGCCCGACTACGTCGTTCGGGCGGGCTTCGGCGGGCAGGTGAACCTGCGGAGCCTAGCGGAGTCCCTCCGTAGCTCCTCCGACTGAAACGTCGGAGCGAGCGAAGGGGGACAAATTGCACACGGAGTTTACCCTTCCGAAGTCCCGACACCACTGGGGTCGAGGACAAAGGAGGGGAAGTGTGCAAAGGTTTTGCAAGCTTCAGCTTGAGAACAACACTCTGTAAAAAACAAAATCCTCCGCCAAATTACAGGGCGAAACCTGCGGCCGAGGATCTTAGATATAATCTACCAAATGCAAGTTGATTCGTCATATGTACAAGGCGGTAACTTACTTTATAAGTCGCTTTGTATCCTTTAGCTGTTTAAGATAATTCTTCCTTGTCGATACTTTTTTGCCACTCTTTTTCTCAAGTTCTTTTCTGGCGTTGCCTGCCACTGTGCCACCTTGTCTGGCTACCGATTCGTTTTCGTAAAACCCCTGCGCGTTTTTATTGCGAGCGATTTCGGTAGTCGATGCTTCACCGAGCATCGAAAAAATCAGTTCGAGATCATCCATATGGTCGCGTAGATTCTCACGCTTCAAATTCTTAAATTTCTTGTATTGGCTGGGTGTCATGCCAAATGTGGCTTTGGATATTTCAGCTGTTAAAATGGCATAGTTTCTTTCTTCCAGAATATCTCTATTCTTCCATTCATCCGTCAACGTTTCGCGCACTTCAATGCCGCGCATCCGTTTCTCAATCCACGCATCAGAATATCCCTTGGCTTTGTATAGTGCCCGTGTTCGCTTGGTCGCCAATTCGGGATCATCTATCTCCTTAATTCTTTCACAACCCACCTTCGCCAACCAGCGTTTAAATGGTTCCGCTTTAGGTGAAGGGATGGATTGGACGATACGCAATAGTGTTTCGACATTCGCACAATCGGTTTCGCGTTTTTTACCATCTGGTGCCGTTAATTTCAACTGTCCGATTTTTTCGGACACTTCGCCATATCCTTCGGTTGATAATTTACTCTTAAGGTCGCTCCAATATTTTCTCGGACGTTCTGTTGCTGTTAATGCCTCAATAACATCTACAACAGAAAACCACCATTCATTATTATAAATAGTTCTTCTGATTTGCTTACTTTTGAAGATTGCTATTTTGGTTGATAGGTTCTTATCCAAAGCCATAACAAAATTATAGCATATTTATGGTTCGACACAGATTTCGCTAGAAAGCCCGATACAACAGTCCGACAATCAAAACTACTGCCAGGACCAGCATAACCGCCACCATAATTGTCATCTTGGCATCGCGCGCCATAACTCCTCCTTGTTTTGTTACTATCACTATACCACTGTTCGACAGTGTCGCGTTGGCGCTTTGGTTTATTCAACCCTCTCCGCTTGAACCATTATCCGTCGCCAGTTGGTGCCGACCGGCCAGCAAGTCATAAGAGTTAGGGTCTCTTTTTTATCGGTTGTAACGAATTGGCTGACATCATCACGCGAAACTTTCGCCTTATTGTAAACTCGATATTTATACGAAAAACCTTTGTGCGCGATGCTAATCTCATCGCCCGCTTCTATTTTATCGAGTAGGGCAAAAACTGATTTGTAACTGCCCGGCGTCCACCAATAGTCGGATGAGTGGCCGGTCAGGAAAATATTGCCCGGCGTCCCCGGCGAAGCAGTGCCCGCAATATGAACTACCCCGTCGCGCAATCCGGATTGCACGTCACCGCTTGTCACATCCCAGATAATCGGCGCGCTCACGCCAATTTTTGACAATGCGATATTGCTAATGCTTGCCTCTGCTGACGCAGATGTAGGCGGGACAATATCCGGACTAGGAGCGCCAGCTATGGCGGCGGCGGATGACGTTTCGTCGGGTCGTGCCAGTAAAGTTGGATTTATCAAATATTTTGTCCGCAAAATATAGGCGGGAAAACTCACCACCAAACTCGTGAGAGTGACAACGGCCACAAACTCACTGGCACCGACAAAAAGCCGCCAGCGCCGCCGCCGCGTCGCGACAAAACGCAAATAATTGCCAAAGTTATTGAGTTGGTTACTTTGCGACATTGAAATTGAATTATGTAATAACTACTCTATTGTACCCGACTGATTGAGAATTAATATCTTAGGTCTTGACTAAATACTATTAGAAGTGGTAAGTTTTTCTTTGTGTACTATGGCCAATGAAGGGAGTTTGCCGATGACCACACCGCTTACCAAGATGCATCACTGTGATTTTGTTTTCGTCCGCTGTATGGACTTTCGACAGACCCACGATGGCGCAATCCGC